>NZ_JALEKL010000009.1:0-300000 GCF_022768985.1 Methanosphaera sp.
CAGTAGCTTCCGCCAGGATCAAACGGATTTACACATCTAATGTTGTAAATCAGTATCAATCTAAGCAGATTTTGTAGTAATTTACACACTGTTTTTATATTGTCTAGTAAATAAGAAGTATTTATTAGAAAAGTACAAAAAATTTCTTTTAAACTTAAAAAAAATTTAGCAGTTTTTCACAATACATTATTTGCGGATGTATTGCACCACACAACCAAACTTTCAAACATAGTTATGTTTTCAAAGTTTTAGTTGTCTACACTTTGCGTTTAACATACATCAAACTAAATCACTACTTAATTTTAAGTAGCTTTACTTTAGCTTTCAATATTATAAATGTTTCGTTATAATATAATAAGAAATATTATTGCTACACTTGGAAAAAACATTCAATCATAACAAAACATACTTAATGTTCTTGTTCATGTGTCTCGCTTTTTGTAGCACATACTATTCTCACAACATCTACCATAACAATATAATTAGAAAATATTGCATAAATTATTAATTGAAAGTACATAAAAAAGTAGTATTATTATAACTTAAAAAACAAAAATATTTAATAAAAAATTTAACTAACAACTCACCCTAGAAAAAAATAATACAAAAAAGCTGTTTGATATGAAATGTATAAAATCTATTAAAAAAAATGCAAATGATATACGAAAAATTCTACTTAAAAATAATCATATAAGTAGAGACTATAAACTAATGACAGATGAAAAATATGTATACATACCACTTATTGATGAATATGATGAAAATCTAATAGATTCAATAAAAACACAATATTCATTTGAAGTTACAAATCATAACTTCACACAATCCCAACACAGAGCACGTAACTTTATAGACTATCTTGACAATAAAATAGATCCTGAAAAAATTAATGATATAGTAAAATCATTTGATATAATAGGAGATATAGTAGTTGTTGAAATACCTGATGATCTTGAAGATGAAAAATATAACATTGCAGAAGCAGTTCTTAAGTTTACAAAAAGACGAAGTGTATATGCAAAGAAAAGTAAGATACAGGGAATTATGAGAACACGTCAATTTGAATATCTTGCAGGTGAAGAAAATCTTGAAACTATACATAAAGAAAATGGTATAAGATTTAAACTTGATATATCAACTGTATATTTCAGTCCAAGACTTGCAACAGAAAGAGAAAGAATAGTAAGTCAAGTAGAAGATGGTGAGATAATAATTGACTTCTTTGCAGGTATAGGATCATTTCCTATAAATATTGCACATAAAAAGAATGCAACAATATATAGTGTAGATATAAATCCTGAAGCATACAAGTATACAAAAGAAAATATCAAACTTAACAAACTTAAAGGTGAAGTAATACCAATAAATTCAGATATTAATAAGGTAATAGATACTCTTCCAAAAGCAGATCGTATACTAATGAATCTACCAGGAACATCAAAAGACTTCCTTGATGTAGCAGTAAATCATCTAAAAAAGGGTGGAATACTAAACTACTATGAATTTGCAGCAGACTATGAAACACCAATAAATAGAGTTAAAAAAATAGCACATCCACGTGAAATTGAAGTTATAAATAAAAGAAAAGTAAAATCACAAAGTCCTGGAATATGGCATATGGCTGTGGATATAAAAATAAATTAAAAGTATTTAAAAATAAAAAAAAGTAAAGAGGATTAGATGTATTAGAATGGTTTTTTAATACCTTCCTCTGTAATAATCCCCGTAATAAGATCTGATTCTACAATATCAAATGCTGGATTTGAAACTTCTGTATTTTCATTAGCAATAAATTTATCATTAATACATAAAACCTCATTTTTATCTCTTTGTTCTATTGTTGTATCAAAGATATTATTTTCAAAGTCAAATGTACTAATTGGTGCTGCAACATAAAATGGTATATCATAACGATTAGCAGCAACTGCAACCATAAGAGATCCAATCTTATTTGCAACTCCACCTTCAGCTACACGATCTGCACCAATAACTACCTTGTCAACTTTTCCTTGTTGCATCATAAATCCTGCTGCTGAATCTACAATAAGTTGTACTGGAATATTTTCTTGTTGCATTTCAAATACACTTAATCTTCCACCCTGAAATAGTGGACGTGTCTCATCACATATTACACTGATATTTTTACCACTATTATGTGCTGTGCGAATAACACCAAGAGCAGTTCCATACCCTGCACATGCTAAAGCACCAGCATTACAATGTGTAAGAATTGTATCTCCATCATCAATTACTGTATTTCCATATTCTCCAATTTTTTCATTAACTTTTATATCATCATTATACATCTTATTTGCAGCATCAATTGCACTACATCCACTATCAACTGCTTTTAGTACTTCATCAACAGCCCAGAAAAGATTTATAGCAGTAGGTCTTGCCTGTTTTATTTTAACTGCAGCTTCATCTAAGTTAACATTATGACACTCTGCTAATGCCATAGCATATGCTGCTGCAACACCAATTGCTGGAGCTCCTCGTACTTTCATAGTCTTTATTGCATCTATTACATCTTCATATGTTAAACATTCACAATATTTTATATCCCTTGGTATTAATGTTTGATCTAGAAGATATAGTTTATTATCTTTCCAATATAATGTTTCAATCATAATAATCAATATAAAAAAATTTTATTTAAATAAAAAAGGGTTTTGGTGGTGAGTTTAAAGTACTACTCACTAGTAATGACTATTTGGTATCATCTCTAGTGAAAAGTCACTTTCTTTTTTTCCCGGTATTCCAAATGCATCTGCCCTACACTGGGTACATGCCCTAAATACTGGAAGATATTTTTCAACTTCTTCACGTACACAGCTAAGTTCTCCACATCCAGGCTTTTTAAGATCTGCAAACTTATTAAGTGGTATGAGTGGAAGAACATTCATCATAGATGCACCTTTATCTTTTACACAACGTGCAATATCAACTATGTGTTCATCATTAACACCTGGAATTAATACACTGTTAACTTTTACAATTACTCCAAGTTGTGTAATTTTTTCAATTCCTTTTAGTTGATTATCAAGAAGTAGTTGTGCACCTTCAACTCCATGATATACTTTTCCTTTATAGTTTATATCATCATATATCTTAGCACCAATAGTACTATCTACTGCATTTACTGTAACAGTTACTGTTTTAACTCCAGCATCTGCTATTTCTTGTGCATAGTCTGCAAGAAGAAGTCCATTAGTACTCATACATAAGATAAGATCTGGAAATTCATCCTTTATTTTATTGAAAAGCTTAAGTGTATCAGGATTACATAGTGAATCTCCAGGACCTGCAACACCAACAACACTTATAGGCATTGACTGTGTTGTTTTTCTAATATGTTCTAATGCTTCATCAACACTCATAATACATGAGGCAACACCTGGCCTGTTTTCTTTATCTGATATTTTTCTTGTACAAAAACCACACTGTATATTACATGCAGGTGCAATTGGTATATGTATACGTCCTACTTTATCATGTATTTTTTCATTAAAACATGGATGTGCTTGTGTAACATGTGCAAAATGTCTCATCTTTTTTTCATCATCTGACATGATTAATACATTCCTCCCTAGTTATAATAAAAGGGGAAAATATGTTTTTTTGGAGAAAAATATTCCCTTTACTTATTTCTCCAAAAAATATTAAATTGTTAGTACTTATTTATTTTCTATTTTTAACTTCATCTATTAGTTCATCAAATTTCTCATACCATGAATCATCAATGATCTGATCACTACACATAAGACATACCATATTTCCTTCACTAGCATTGTATGTTATACGGAATCCTTCTGGTACAATTCTGAAAAGTGCATCATATACTTTACGTTTAAGTTCTTCATGTGAATTTATAATCATTAATTCATCAGGATCAAAACTTGGATATGGAATCTCTATTTTATAACGACTAGGCTGTGATACATTACTACGTCCTTCAAGATCCCATAATACTCTAAGTAGATCTGGTGTATAGTCTTCTTTTTCAACTTTTATTTTTAATATATCTCCTTCAACTTTATATGAAGCCATATCTTTTAGATATATAGGAGCAGATGGAGGTGCAAGTTTTACAACTCCCATAAATAGTGCATCTCTAGGTTCAATAAATACTTTGATATCATCTATTGCTTTTGCAAGTTTAAGTTCTTGTAATGTATATCTTAGTATTGTATCATATGCCTGTGCACCTTGCTCATCGTAACATTCTACATACATAAGCTTAATACACTCCCTTTAGTTTTAGAATCTTTTACTGTCATCTATATCTGTATCTTTAAGTCCTGATACAAGAAGAGCTGATCCTACAGCACCAATAAATTGTGAATATTCAGGTACTATAATGTCCATTCCACCAAGTACATCTTGTACTGCATCTACAAGTCCACCAAGAAGTGATGTTCCACCTACTTGTATTAATGGTTCACGTACATCAATTTCCTGTAATTGTTGTTCATATACCTGTTCTGCTACAGAATGACATGCTGCACTTGCTGCATCTACATTTGATGCTCCACCTGCAAGTGTTGTTACAAGGTCTTGAATACCAAATACTATACAGTAACTTGCAAGTTCTGCATTTTTAGGATTTCCACGACGAGCAAGTTCTCCAAATTCAGAGATATCTACACCAAGACGTCCACTTGCCATATCAAGGAAACGACCACTAGCACCAGCACAGATACCTCCCATTGTGAAGTTATCAGGTATACCATTGTTTACTGTAATAACTTTGTTATCCATACCACCAATATCTAGTACTGTTGCTTCACCTTTCTGTGCTCCTGCAAGATATACAGCACCTTTACTATTTACTGATATTTCTTCTTGTATAAGTTTTGCACCTAATTCTTTTCCTATTGTTATACGACCATAACCTGTTGTACCTATTGCTTCTACATCATCAAGTGTATAGTCTGTTTCTGCAAATGCTTCATTCATAGCATCATGGGTACATCCCATAATATTTCCAGTTTTTACCCATCCTGTTCCTATAACTTCATCATTTTCCATAAGTGCAACTTTTGTTGTTGTTGAACCACTATCTATACCAAGAGTAAGTCCTTCTTGTTTTTCACGTGCAAGAACACTTTTTCTTGATACAATTGTTGTAAGTGCTTCCATACGAATAAATAATTCTGATGCTTTTGTATTTTCTGTAAATGAATATGTTACAACTGGAAGATCAGTATATTCCTGGATAAGACGACGTACTTCATTTCTTGCAATAGCAGCTTCTGCACATCTGAAACATGTACATATAAATACTGCATCTGCTTCATTTTTACCTTCAACTAGTGACATTGCACGTGCAATCATAAGCTTTAAACTTGAACTTGCACAGTTAAGTCCGAACTTTTCATATGCTTCATCAATTTCATCTAAGTTTACATCAGGAAGTACAATTTCTGCTCCAAACTTCTCTGCTGCTGTTTCAATTTCTTTTTGTACTCCACTGTATTCTGTTCCACAGGAAAGTTGTGCTATTTTTATTGCCATATACTTATTCCTCCTCTGATTCATTTAAACTTTCAAGAAATGTGTTAATTTTATATACCATTTCTATGGTTTCATCACGTGATGTTGGGAAGTCTAACTCTAAAATTGGTACATCTCTATGTCTCATTGAAAAGAGTGTTAATTCATTTGATCTTGCACAACCTACACATCCAAAGCCATATGGTGCATTTTGCATGATAATTGCTGCTTCTGCATTTTCAATAATAGGACCAAATATAGCCATACGTCCACGTACACCTGATGGTACTTCAATTGCTGCATACTTAAGTCCTTTTATTGGATCATCCTCTGTTATGTTAAATGGTGGTGCATCTATATCTGGACTTGTTACTCTTTGATGCATTTCTTTTTGAACAACTAATGCTTCATGTCCATTTCTTTCAACTAGATCAGCTAAGATCATTGAATTTGGTGGAAATACTGCAACTTTCATATTTTTTAAACCTCAATATTTTTTTTCTTATATAAATTCTCCTAAAATAAAATTCTCATAGTATTTCATATGAAAATCATAGGGTGGTGATTTTTATGCTTTTGTAATTTTATTTATTTCATCTTCTATAACATCCAAACTAACCCTGTCATCATAATGATACTTACGTCTGTCAACAACTGTTCCCATTGGCATATCTTCTACATTTTCTAGAAATTCATTTACATCATCTATAATTGATATTAGATCATCACGACATTCAGGATATGAAATTTCAAGTCTTGGAATTTTTTTCTCTTTAAGTATATGTACAATTAAGTCATATGAATTTGGACAACTAATGCAACTAAATAATATTAGCTCATTAAGTTTATCATACATTCCCGTTGCTCCTGTCTGATTTCTTGGATAATCAAGAATAATTGCAGCTTCAGCTTCACGTATTACATTCTCAAAGAGTGTTAATCTTCCCATTACACCAGATGGTGCCTCTGCTGGTAGAAATTTCATAGATTCAAGTAAGTTATATCCACCCATATTAAATGGTGGTTTTTCATAGTCAAAGTTTTTCTCATCACCCTCTTTCACTTCTCTTTTTTCAAGATCTGCCTGTGAAACTGATGATGCTGATAAGTATTCATGACCACTTTTATTTATTAAATTTACAATAAACATTGCAAAATCTGGCATTAAAGCTATTTTCATAATCCTCTAAGTTCCTCCTAAATTTTATTTAATAATTATCTAATGAACTTATATATTGATTATTAAATATGCTATTTTCATAAATTTAATTTTAATATTCATGAAAACTTAACAGTTTATATAAATTAACTTTGAACTTTCCATATTGATACAAATTTTAATCAAATTTAAGATTAAATCTTGACTCACTTTTTTGTTCTTCTTTTTTTGGTGTTATTTCATCTACAACATCTGCAAATTCTTTAACAGATACTCTTTTCTTTGGTGTAATATCAACATGTTTTGGATGTTCAAGAGCATATGATACATCTGCAAGCATTTCATATTCAGCTTCAAGTTGATGGAATCCTTCACGTGCACCTTTCCTTTTTGCTCTACAACGTCTTGGATCACCAACTGGAAATCCTCTGTTTTTTATGAAAATATGTGTTTCATCAAGTTTACGTGCATGTTCTGCTGCAACTTTAACATCTTTTGCTGTACCATTAATATGTGCCCCATAACATGTAAGTCTTACATTAATTGGTAATTCAAGCATGTGAATGTGTGTTACAAGCTCTTTTGTACTTACTTTACATCCAGGTCCAAGTACTACCATTCTATTTATTTTATCCATTTCATTAGATAGACGATATGATCCATCTCCCATTGGAATACGACAAAATCTATTATCTATACTGCTATCTTTCTTTGACATATACTGTATCTCCATCTTTAAAGTTTTTCATATTGTCAAATCCACCAACAATTCTTCCTATAACATTTGTTCCATCAAATGATTCTCCTGTAGGTCCAAAGTCTGAATTATCTGTAAATCTTATACCAATGTTTCCAACTTGTTTACATGCAGTGTTACTTACACAGATATCCCATGCATTTACTTTACCATCTGGTAGTTTTTCTGGAATTAATCCTTTAGCTTCACGTCTTACTGCTTTAAACATTACAAGCTGCATCTCTTTAATTGCCATGTTAACTTGTAGATGTCCAATATCTCCATCAAGTAGTCCTGTAATTTTTCTGAAATACCATACAGAACTTGGACTTTCATCTTCATATAACTCAATTTCTACAAAGTCACCTTTTGGAACACCAAGAGTTTTAATTTTATTTTGTTTTGCAACATCTACAGTATATTGTGGATCTTGTGCAACAATTACAGCATCATCATCTGTAAGTCCATCACGTGTATGTTTAATTGATCTGTCTCCAAGATATTCTCCAGCATCTTTTTGTGTAAGACCAATTGTTGAGATTTTAGCAGGCTGTGTTATGGTTGTGATTTTGTCACCTTTTTGTGCAATATCAAGAAGTTCCATACCCTGTGTTACATAACCTATTTCATTATGTGTTGGTACAAGAATTCTGCTTTCACGGTAGATATATACACGTCCTACACCATGTCCCTGATTTCTTAGTGTTACACATCCTCTGTTTCTTTTTGCTGGAAGTTCTGTGTCTTTTTCAAGTCCTTTAAGTGCATCGTTTTGTATGAATGTTTCAGCTTCATAGTCAACATGGAATGTTCCATCACTTATTATTTTAAGGAAGTGTTCAAAAGACATTGGTGCATCATCATTTGCTGTTACTTCCATGTATGTGTATAGTTCATTGCCTTGTTCTAGTTTTGTTGACAAATCACTTACCTGTGTTGAGTTTGTAACAGTTTTTCTTTCAAGAACCATTTCAATATTTACTACTTTATCAGTATTTTTTAGTTTTTTAATAGTTCTTTTTCCACCCACAACTTTTGCAAGAATACCTTTATTTTCATCAGGAACTCCATAGATTGCTTCATGTTTATCTTTTGAAAATATTATATGAGTACTTTCATTTGAAAATGCTGATAAACTTACAATTACATCCCATTTATCGTATAAATACTCATTATTTGAAGGTTCTAAATCTGATACTATAGAACCAATTGCTGCTTCTTTAGATGAAGTCCATCGTATTGATGTATCTATAAATTTTTCATAATTTGCCTTCCAAAAGTCTGCTAATTTTCCTGCATTGTCATCTAATTCTATAATAATACTACCTTGTGTGGTTGTAATTTTATATTTATTTACATGACCTTCAAGTTCTTGCCTTCCTTTAATTAGGGCAATTGCAGATCCTGGAACATATGGGGCATTAGAAGCATTTATAGCATCTTCAATAGTTGAATCAGCATCCACATCTATTTCAACATTATTGATTTTAACTTGCATTTCTTTCGCCTCAAAAAAAAGTTTGGTAAAATGTATATAGTATAGTTTCTATATGATTTCCATCCTTCTTTTATGTAATTAAATAAATCTTTTTTTCTACAATAAAAATGTTTTATATATTTATTAAAATTTTTATTCTATGATGTTTATTTATAGTAATTATCTTATTAATATGTTATAATTTAATAGAAAAAAATATGGTAAAAAAATAGCTAATTATTAAAAAAAAATTGAAGGGGAAGAATAATAAGAAGTGTGAATTCTATTTACCACTAAATCCCATTATTATATCACTACTAAAGTCAAATACTGTTTTTTTCTCATTTTCATGTTGTAGTGTTAGTTTTGGTTCCTCTGTTACACTTCCTACACATGCAGCATTTATATGTGTTTTTTCAAGCATACTTATTGTTTCATCTGTATTTTCAGGATCTAGTGTCATTACAAATGCACTTCCTGGATACATTTTAAGCCAGCTTATCCAATCTACATCGTCAGGTTTTGGTATCATGTCAAGATCTATTGCTGCTCCCATCTCTGATGCTTCAAGCAGCATACCTAATGTTCCTACAGCACCTGGATTACTTATATCTTTTGCAGCATGTACTAGGTGTTTTTTTCCAATGGTATTCATTACCTTTATCTGATCTTGTACATATTTTGGTGTTTTATCACTTGTTGAATCCCAGTTTATCTCTGTTCCTGGATAAATACTTCCATCAAGATCTATTGCTATGATTACATCATCACCTGCTTGTGCATTTGAACTTGGTATTACACTATCTTTATCTACAATTCCACTTATTGCAACATCTAGTGCATCATATGGTGTGTCAGGATGTGTATGTCCTCCTACCATTGGTACTCCAAATTTCTTTACACCTTCTTTTATTCCATCCATAATTTCATCTACTGTATCTGGATTTGATGATGATAATACATTTGTCATTCCAACAGGTAGTCCTCCCATTGCTGCTATATCATTTACATTTACAAGTACTGAACAGTATCCTGCCCACCATGGATTAAGATTCATTAATGCTCCCCATATTCCATCTGTTGCAAGTAGCATTAGTTGATTGTTTCCTATATTTATTGCTGCTGCATCATCTCCAAATGCTAGATGTACATCTCCTGATATATTAAATACATCATCAAGTTTTTTTTGAACATCTGCTATTGAATGTTTACGTGTTACTCCCTTAAATGTTCTTATTGATTCTACAATTTCATTAAAGTCTGTTATAATTACTCCCCCAGTATTGTATTATTTAAAAATATTTTTTCTCCTTTTTATGATATATTTAGGTTTTTATTTATTGTAGTATAAAAAGTATGATTTAGTTTCATATTAATAAAAAAAAATTTTTCATAGTTTTGTTTCATTTTCAAATTTAAATTCATATTCTATATCTGATTTATTAATTATTTCTATGATGTTATCTTTTAGTTGATCTATTGAATTTATATTTACTGAATTTTTCATATTAAATATCTTTTCATGTATAACTTTTCCTATTTTATCATCATGTCCTGGTGTTAGTTGTATTATTGTTGATTTTTCATGTTTAAATCCTTCAACTACTACACGGTCAAGATCTCCATCTGTTATTCCTATTATTGGTATGTTAAATCTATATACTATATCTGATGTTAGTAGTGTTGTATCATCACCTATACATACAATTACATCAGCATCACGATATTTATATACATCTTCTGCTGCATGGTCAAGATAGATTGCATATAGCTCTTCATTTTCCTGGTGTTTAAGTACTCTTGGTGTTATGTTATCATTACGTCTTAGAAGTCCTGTTTTTATGATTGCACTTTTAAGATCAACACTTCCTAACTTTTCAAGTCCGTGTTGTTTTATAACTCCTCCTTGCATGTCAACAATTTCATCATCTTTTGCAATAATTATAAGTTCATCTGCTGTAACTTGTCCTATTATTGTACCGTTTAACATGATGTTTTCACCAATATTAACACCTGCTACTTTTCTTTTTATAATATTTTCATCTGTAATATATCCTGTTTCATCAACTACCTGATTTTCTACATCTTCGGCATCTGTTATTGGAAGTTTAAGATCACAACTTACACTTTCTATAAGTTCATTATCTGTATTTTTATTCCATTTTATTATTATTCCATCATCTTTATCTGGTCTTTCAATTTGAATAAGATTTACATTAAAATCTATATGTGATAATACCTTATATCCAAATGTATGTCCTGTAAGTGTTGATTTTCCAGAATTTAGTAGAAATACTACATCTGAGTTTTCTGCAAGTATTTTTATTGACTCACTTGGAAGAAGCTTATCTTCTATATTTATTATATCTTCAAGATTTGCATCAATAACTGCTGTTCTTCCCATTGTTCCACCAAGACGTGATGTTACATTTCCATAATTTTCTAGTATTTTAATTATTTTAAGTGCATATCCTGAATCTATAATTCCAGGTCCATGTACAACTACTCCAATTTCTAGCATCATAAATTAATCTATTCTCCTAATATCTTTTTAGTAGTTACTTCGTCCACCAACACGTTTTTGTATAATTGGTGATCCACAAATTTCACATACTTCATCTTTACTATCTGCAGGATACTGTTTTCTACAGCCTTTACATACTCTTTTCCATTTTATTGTCTTTTTTATTCCCTGTGTATTTACAGATTTAAATCTGAGACCTAATAGTTTTAATGCATTTTGCATGGAATAGTCATCTGTTACTGTTGTTGTATCATATCCCATATTTTTATATTTAAGTGATATTGCAACAATTTCCTTATCAGTATCAGATAGTCTTAGAAAATCTCCACTTCTAACAAGAGACTCTTTTATTGATTCATAGTCTTTTTTTGTTATATCTTCAATTGTTATAAATCCCTTTGCTATACAATCTTCAAGTCGTATCTGTGTTTGCATATCTTTTATTTCTGCTACTGTTTTTGATGTCATGATGTTAGGATGTGATTTTGAATAAAATCCATTAATTATTCCTGATGCATCTAGAATAAAAATTTTTTCACTAATAAGAAACACTCCCCCATTTTTTCTATTATTATTTTTTTTATATTTTGATAAAATTTTAATTTTTACTATTATTATGTTCTAGTTTTATGTTGTTTTATTTTTATCTAAAATTTAATAAAACAGTTTTAAATTATAATAAAATGTATTTGTTATAAAAAACATAAATATTAATAATTAAATGAATACTTAACATTCTATTTTATCATCAACTAAATATGAAGATAAAAACTTGTTAAAAGAAGTATTCTTAATTTAAATTAGAAGATTTTTATAATTTATAGGAATTGATTAAAGATGCGCTTAAATAAAATTATAGGAAAAGAAGTGTTAAATGAAAAAGGATCTGTAGTAGGAAAAGTTACAGATATAGAAATTGACACAGCTTCAAATAGAATAGAAAACATTGTTATATCACCCAAAAATAAGGAAAAAGGATTAACAGCATCTTTTATGAAACCAAAAGGTGAAGTTTTAATTCCATATGAAAATATTAAAAAAATTGGTGATATGATAATTCTTAAAAAGCCAATTAGTGAAATTGAAGAAATTATTGAAGAAATTCAAAATCTATAATTAAAAACTAATAACATACTACAAAAAATTGGGGGATTAATTTAGAATGAATGATTATAAAAACAAGTTAATGCAATTACTTAAAGAAAATGAAGTTATTAAATTTGGTGATTTTACACTTTCATCTGGAAAGAAAAGTAACTACTATGTTGACATGAAAAAGGCAATAACAGAACCTGAAATTCTTAGTTGTGTTGCACATATGATAACTGATGAAATTAAAGATTCAGACATTGATAAAATTGCAGGTCCTGCTCTTGGAGCTGTACCTATTGCTACTGCAACATCACTTATATCTGGAAAACCTATGCTTATGATTAGAAAAGAAAAAAAATCATATGGTACAAGTAAACAGATTGAAGGTGAACTTAACTGTGATGATAATGTAATTATTGTTGAAGATGTTACAACAACAGGTGGATCACTTCTTAAAGCTATTGATGTAATAGAAGATAATGGTGGAAAGATTGTTGAAGCATATGTGATTGTTGACAGACAAGAAGGTGCTGTTGATACATTCAATGAACGTGGAATTATATTTAAGCCTTTAATTAAAATAGATGAATTTAAAGCTTTTCTTGATGAAAACTAGAGGTTTAGAGCTTGAAGTTTCTATTAAATCATAATAAGGTTTATATAGAAATATAATAAAAAATATTTAACATGATAAAAATTATTAGTATTTAAACTTTACTAATAATCATAAATAAGATAATTATTATTATTTTATTTTTGGGACTAATCAAATTAGTACAAAAAAATATAGAAAAAAAGAATATGGTGATAAAATGAATGTAAAAGAATTACTTGGAATTAAAATTATAGACAAAAACGGTAAAGAAGTAGCTAAAGTTGCAGATTTAAGATTTGATGTTAAAACATACAACATCTCAGCAATATATGGATCAGCAGGAAACCCAATTAGTAAAAAATACTACGAAGTAGATCCAGCATCAATCATTGCAATGGGAGAATACTTATTAATTAGTCAAACAATTGAAGAATTAGAAGAAACAGTAGTTACAAAAATCCCAACAGAAGATGGAACATCAACAATAAACCAAGGTCTTGAAAAAACAGTTATTGACAAAGAAGGTAACATTGCAGGTAAAATTACAAACATAGAAATTGAAAAAGATCCATTTGCAGTAACAGGAATTATCGTAGAAAAAGCTGGCGGATCATTCGGAAAACCTAAAGCAAAATACAGCATAAACAAAGAAGACATCACAACAAACGGTGACTATGTAATATTAAACAAAGTTATCGAAGAACCAAAAGAAGAAGAAGCAGAAGAAGCAGATGCAGAAGCTGATGAAGAATAGATTCATAATCTATTCCCATAATCCCCATTTTTTATATTAAAAATTCTATTTTTTCTAAAAAGAAATATTTTCTTATAATTTATTTGATATTAATTTTTTAAGTTCATCAAGATTTTTTTCTATGAATTTTTTTGAATTTTTATCTGCAAGTATTTTATATTGTTTTATATTTGATTTTTTATATGCTTCATCCATAAGTTGTTGTATTTCATCTACATTCATGTTAAATACTTTTTTTATTAATGATTTCTGATTATCATTAAGTCCACTTGCAACTAGTAATATTTTTGTTTTAAATTTTGCAACTACATCTGCTGTTGTTTTTATCATTACTTTTAATACCATTGTTGGTGCTTTTGAAAATATAAATTCATATTTTTTAATATCCTCATATGTTATTTTATCATTATCATCTGCCATTATCTATTCACTCCTATTTTATTTTTTAATTTTCTATATTTAATGTTATATATCATGTCCTGGTATTATTTTTATTTCATATTTATCTTTATAATCATCATATAGTTGTATTATTTTCTCAAGTGTTATTTGTGCTTGTGTTATATTTTGCATATAATCAGTGGGTGCTTTTTTATATTTTAATGAATCTTTTATATAGAATACATCACCTGCTATTATTGTTTTTATGTCAGAATTTATTAGATATGCAAGATGTCCATTTGTATGTCCTGGTGTATGTATTGCAAGTAGTGAATTATCACCAAAGATGTCATAGAATGTGCCATATTTTGTAGGTGTAAAATCATTAATATCAAGTATTGCTATATTTTCTTTGTTTTTGAAGTATTCACCATAATAGTATGGTTTTAAGTCCATACTTTTTTCAAGTGATGAAAAATATATTGGTATATTATCATCTAAATCTAGGATTCCAGATACATGATCAAAGTGAAGATGTGTAAGAAATATACCACTTAGTTTTATATCATTTTCTTCTATATAATCTGCTATTGGTTGATGTTGATGTTGTATAATTTCTGTTGCATATTCATTTTTTAGCAATCCTTTCTGTGATCCATATTTATCATCTATAAATGATCTATCAACACCAGCATCAATAAGAAAATAACCATACACATCATGATATATAATATGTGCTAAAACAGGTGCCATAAATGAATCTTTAGCATCATCAGACTTACAACTATGATCTCCCCCTATACATCCTGAATAATTTAACATTACCCTACCTGTAATATGAGAATTTAGTAAATGTATATTTGAACTATCTTCTAGTATCTCATCTAATGTCATTGTAGAATTACTTTTCATTGTATGTTTAAAAATTTGCATAAATTTGATTTTACTCCTAATTGTTAATAATATCTTAGTATAATCTATAATAGATGATTGTATTATAATTTTTACTAAAAACTACTTTAAAAACCGATAGATTATAATTTAAGTTATTTATTTGAATATTTAAATATTATTAAATTCAAAATATTTATAAATGATAAAGAAAATAAGAAAACACTAAGTTTTAAATTATTTTTTTTACATTTAAGAAAAAAAAAGTAAAACTTAAAACAGATGTAGAATAACTTATTTATCCAAATTATATTATGTATAAGGAGGTTTTATAATTAAGGGATACATTGGAATCATCCTAGCATTCATGGTAATATGTTTGATAGGATGTGCATCAGCTACTAACAACACAGACATACCATCAAATCTTGATGAGATACAATCAGACAATTCAGTAACACATACCAGTAGTAATGATGTTGTTTTAAACAGTGCATCAAAATCTGTAAAACAAGCACCAACAACTACCTCAAATTCAGTAAATAGTAGTAGCTCAAAAGCAGTGAAAACTGCAAATAATGCAAAAATTACAACAAAAACATCAGTGGGAAGTCTTACAAGCAACCCTGGAAGTACTGTTACATTTAAAACTACAGTAAAAACATCAGATAATAAAAATGTTAATACAGGAAAGGTTGCCTATAAGATTAATGGGAAAACAATTGGAACATCATCAGTATCTGAAGGTGTTTCAACACTTAAATATAAAATTCCCGCATCTTACACATCAGCTGAATATCAGATAACAGCAAAGTATGGTGAAAATGATAAATATAAAGAATCATCTGATAGTGCAACACTACATTTAAATAATGTTACTAAGACTAAAACAACAGTTGGAAGTCTTACAAGTCATCCTGGATCTAAAGTTACACTTAAAGCTAATGTTAAAACATTAAATAATAAAGCCGTAAATTCAGGAAAAGTATCATTTAAGATTAATGGTAAATCTATTGGAACAAGTAAAGTTTCAAAAGGAGTAGCTACAATAAGCTACACTATACCAACTTCATTTTCATCATCACAATACCAGATAAGTGCCATATATGGACAAAATGGTGAATTTAAAGAATCATCTGATAGTGCAACACTACACCTTAATAATGTTACAAAAACCAGCATAAAAATAGAAACAAATTCTATTATTGCAGGTGAAACTAACAAGATTAAGGCAACAATTAAAAGTTCTAAAACCGTTAAAGATGGTAAAGTATCTTTTAAATTGAATGGAAAGACAATTGGAACAGTAAAAGTTTCAAATGGAGAAGCAGTACTAGATTATGCTGCGCCAGGAACACTTAAAGGATCATACACACTAACTGCAATTTATGGTCAGTGTGGTGAATTTAAAGAATCTCAAACATCTATGAAGATAGATGTAGCTTCATCACAATATCTTAAACCATCAAAAAACTGTGAAGTTGGAGATGCATTATTTAAGAAAGTTGTAAAAGAAGTTACAGCAGAATGTACCACTACATATCAAAAGGCAAAAGCATTATTTGATTATGCAAATCGTAAACTTGTATATAGTGGATACTATAATACACGTTATGGTGCAAAAGGTACACTGCAAAGAGAATATGGTAACTGTTGTGACATGGCACACGTAGTTGTCGCTTTAATGCGTACAGCTGGAATACAAGCAAGATATAACCATGCAAAATGTTACTTTAGTAGTGGTCTTGTTACAGGACATGTGTGGGCTGAAGTACTTGTTGATGGAGTATGGTATAAATGCGATGCAACATCAATAAGAAACTCATTTGGAGTTATAAAAAATTGGTATAAATGCGGTACAATAAATAAATACGCATCATTACCATTTTAGATGAAATTATACTCCCACTTTATTTATTTTTTTTAATCTAACACTTTACTATTTTTTAATTTAATTTTTCATGGCAAAAAAACTCTTTTTTTATTAAATTACATGTTATGTGTAAACTTTCAACCATATATTTTAAAACTAACTTATAAATTCTATTTTTTATATTAAATTTCATTAAACTATACTTTAATAATTAAATAAAAATATATTCATCTAATTTTAATTAAAAACCATATTTTAAATATCTATTTTTTAATTTAATGAACTATTTTTAAAATTTAAATACTATTAACTCTAAAAACTAATTTAAATAATAAAAAAACTAATAATTAATAAGTTTTTATTAAAACAAACCTTAAAAAAGCTTTACATAAATTATTAGAAAGAATACATGGAGGTTTTATAATTAAAAAATACTATGCAATTATTCTATCATTCATAATAATATGTCTGATAGGATGCATATCGGCAGCAAATACTACAGATACACAAATAAATTCCAATAAAATACAACAAGACACACCAACAACACATACAAGTAGTGATAATATTTCAACCAATACAACAAAAAAAGTAACAACTACAAATAAAATAACCACCACATCAAAAGTAGCAAAAACTGCACCTAACACAAAAGTTGCAACAAAAACATCACTAGGATCACTTACAAGTAAACCAGGAGCAAAAGTAACACTAAAAAGTACAGTGAAAACATCAAATAATAAGAAAATCAACACAGGAAAAGTAACCTATAAAATCAATGGAAAAACAATTGCAACATCAAAAGTTTCAGATGGAATTGCAACAATAAAATACACCATACCAAAATCATTTACATCAACAAAATACACAATAACTGCAAAATATAGTGGAAGTAGTAATTATAAAGACTCATCTGATAGTGCAACACTACACCTAAAAAATGTGATAAAAACAAAAACATCACTAGGATCACTTAGTAGCTATCCAGGATATAAAGTTACACTAAAAAGTACAGTGAAAACATCAAATAATAAGAAAATTAACACAGGAAAAGTAACATTTAAGATCAATGGAAAAACAATTGCAACATCAAAAGTATCACATGGAATTGCAACAATAAGATACATAATACCCAAATCATACAGATCACCAACATACCAGATAAGTGCCATATATGGACAAAATGGTGAATTTAAAAAATCATCAGACACAGCAACACTACACATGAAAAATGTGATAAAAACCAGTATAAAAATAGAGACAAAAACAATAAAAGCAGGTGAAAATAATAAAATAAAAGCAACAATTAAAAGTTCTAAAAATATCCCAAATGGTAAAGTATCATTTAAATTAGATGGAAAAACAATTGGTACTGTAAAAGTATCAGATGGAAAAGCTGTGCTAAATTATAATGCACCAAAAACACTAAAAGACAAATACACACTAACTATTATCTATGGACAGCATAATGAATTTAGAAAATCTCAAAATTCAATAAAAATAGATGTAATAAAACCATCACCAACACCATCATCTAAGTATCTTAAACCTACACGTAATTGTCAAGTTAATGATCCATTATTTAAAAAAGCTGTAGGTGAAGTTACATCAGGATATACCTCAACATATGCTAAAGCAAGAGCACTATTTAATTATGCAAAGCAAAGACTTTCATATAGTGGATATTATAATACACGCTATGGTGCAAAAGGCACATTTACTCGTAGATATGGTAATTGTTGTGACATGGCACATGTAGTTGTTGCCCTAATGCGTACAGCAAAAATTGAGGCAAGATATAATCATGCAGTGTGTTACTTTAGAAGTGGTCTTGTTACAGGACACATATGGGCTGAAGTACGCATAGATGGCATATGGTATAGGTGTGATGCAACATCAAAGAGAAATTCATTTGGAGTGATAAGAAATTGGTATAGTTGCTATAATCTAAGACGCTATGTATCATTACCATTTTAAAATATTATAGAAGAAATTATTATACTCTTCATCTAACTTTTAACTTTTTTTTTAAATATTAATATGAACCACCCCTCTTTTTTTAAATTAAATATTCTAAGTTAATAAAATACCTACTTTTCTTTAAATAGATTAATTAGTAAGGATATATAAAAATATAATTTAGTAATTTATAAGGAAGTAATAAATAATGATATGGGATGAAGAAATTGAGTGCTTACCACAAGAAGATATGGAGGAATTACAACTTAAAAGATTACAAGATGTTGTAACTCGAGCATTTAATGAAGTACCCTACTACCATAAAAGATATTCAGAAGCAGAAGTATACCCAGAGGATATACAAACACTATCTGATATTGAAAAATTACCATTTACAACAAAAACAGATCTAAGAGCATCATATCCCTTTGGATTATTTGCTGTAGATCAGAAAGATATTGTAGAAGTTCACACCTCAAGTGGAACAACAGGAAAACCAACAGTATCAGGATATACAAAAGAAGATCTTGACATCTGGGGAGAGGTTATGGCACGTGGACTTACAATGATGGGTGTTGATGAAAATGATATTATACAAAACACTCATGGATATGGTCTTTTTACTGGTGGATTCGGAGTACATTATGGTGGACAGAAAATTGGTGCAACAGTAATACCAATATCAACAGGACAAACATTAAGACAGATAGAATTAATGCAAGACTTTAACACATCAATGTTAATATTTACACCATCATATGGTCTTCACTTAGCTGAAGTTCTAAAAGAAAAAGGTGTAGATGTTGATGATTTAAATCTTAAAGTTATAGGATTTGGTTCAGAATCATGGACAGATGAAATGAGATCAAAAATTGAGGAAAAATTCCATGTACCAGCATATAACATCTATGGACTTACAGAAGTTATAGGTCCTGGTGTTGCAATGGAATGCTCAGAGCAAAACGGTCTTCACATAAATGAGGATCATTTCTATCCTGAAGTAATTAATCCTGAAACACTAAAACAAGTACCTGAAAATACATCTGGTGAACTTGTACTTACTGCATTAACACGTGTTGGTATGCCACTTATAAGATTCCGTACAAAAGATATTACAAAAATACATCATGAAGTATGTGGATGTGGAAGAACACTTGTTAAAATGGATAAAATTAGTGGAAGAACAGATGACATGCTTAAAATTAAAGGTGTTAGTGTATTCCCATCACAGATTGAAAAAGCATTACTTTCAATTGAAGGTGTAGAACCACACTACCAGATCATACTTACAAGACCTGACATGCTTGACCAGATAGAAATTAAAGTTGAAGCATCACCTGAAATATTCTTTGATAATGTAAAAGAATTAATTGGTATACGTGATAAACTTGCTCAAGCTATCCATGATGAAATTGGTCTTAGAGTAAATGTAACACTTGTTGAACCTAAAACTATTGACAGAGTAGAAACTGGAAAAGCAAAACGTGTAATTGATAAAAGAAATGAATAAAATTAATTAGGAGTATTTAATTATGATAGAAGATGCATATATAGATCAATTATCTATATTTCTTGAAAATAAGGAAGGTAGAATTCTTAGTACATTAGATGTTATTGAAAATCTTGGAATAAATATAAGAGCATTATCTCTTGCTGATACATCAGAATTTGGTATTTTAAGATTAATTGTAACAGATCCATATAAAGTTAAAGAAACTCTTGAAGAGAAAGGATTCATTGTTAAAATTACAAAAGTATTTGCTGTAAGTATTACAGATGAACCTGGAGGATTAAACACTATCCTCAGATTACTTGATGAAAACAATATTAATCTTGAATATCTCTATGCATTTGTTGAACAAAAAACTTATGCTGCTATTGTAATACTTAAACTTGAAGATATGCCAAAAGCATACGATATTCTAGTAGAAGGTAATGCAAATATTATAAATTCTGATGAATTATATTCATTATAATATTTTTTTTTAGAATTTAGAAAAAAAACTTTCTCCACCCAAACCTTATTTTTTTTAGATTAAATTACTTGTTTTGAAATTTATTACATTATTTAAAAAAAATAGAGTAGTAGATTTATTATTTTCAGATAAAATTAGTTTTTATATAAAAAAAAAGAGATTAGTAGAAAAATATTATTTTCTACATTTTTCATATCCTGCCATGAATGCTTTAAGATTTGTTTCAATTGACTTTTCAGGTAAGTTATTTTTCATTGTCTCTTTTACATCATCAATTTCAAGTGGGAATGTTGACACAGCACATGCTCCACCAACCATTGCCATGTTCATTGACAGTGGATGTCCAGCATCAACTGCTATTTTATTTGCATCCATACTATATACTTCATTCATCTTTGATGATAATTCCTCAAGTATTTCATCAATATCTGGATATTCAACATCCTGCTGATTTATTGTTGATGGATATACAGCTGATGTATTTACAATTGCCACTGTATTTTCATTTGTTTTTTCAAGTGCTCTTAGTGCTTCAACAGGTTCAAATGCAAGAAGTATATCTGCTGTACCATTTTGAATTATTGGACTTTTATCATCACCAATTTTAAGTTCTGTTGATACAACACCTCCTCTTTGTGACATTCCATGAATTTCACTCATTACAACATTTAAATCCTCAGATAGTGCTGTTTCTCCAATTACAATTGATGTTTTTATAATTCCCTGTCCACCAATTCCACAAATATAAATATTATATGCCATAATCTATTCACCTTCACATTTTTCTATTGCACTTATTGGACAAACATCAACACATACTCCACATTTTATACATGATGCATCAATTTGTATTTGATCATCAATTAATGAAATACTTGGACATGCAAGATCATTAATACATTTATCACAACGTATACATTTTTCAGTGTTTACTTTTATATCATAGTTACGTGCTCTGATTGCTGGTTTATTTATTAAGTTACATGGATATTCAGCAAGTATTACTGATACTCCATCATATTCTAGTGCATCTTGATATACTTTTATCATTTCATTTACATTTAGTGGATTGATTCTTTCAACAAATCCTACACCAATAGATTTTACAAGTGCCTCTATTGATATTGCAGGTGCTTCATCTCCCATACCATCAATTGGTATACCAGGATTTGTCTGTCCACCTGTCATTGCTGTAATTCTGTTATCAAGTATTACTAATGTAAATTTCATCTTATTGTGTATTGCATTTATAAGAGGTGGTATTCCTGCATGGAAGAATGTTGAATCTCCAATAAAGCTTATTATTGGCTGATCTTCTGTAGCTTTACTAAATCCACAACTTGCACCTACACTTGCCCCCATTGACATAAGATAGTTTGCCATCTTATATGGTGGTGCAATTCCTAGAGTATAACATCCTATATCTGATGGATGAATACTTTCAATATATAAATTTAAGCTTTTAATTGCCTCACGTGCTGCATAAAATGATGCTCTGTGTGGACATCCAGAACAGAGTGTTGCAGGTCTTGATGGAAGTGCAATTCTACTTTCTGAATTTACTTTCTGTGGTTGTGCATCAAGAATTTCTAGTTTTCTTAGTGAATCAATTATAATATCTGGTGTATATTCAAATACTTCAGGTAGTGATCCATCTTTTTTACCATGTATTGTTGTATCTATATGATTTGCACCTGCTATTGCTAGTGTTTCAATTTCATGTATTGGATCAACTTCTTCAACTACTAATACTTCACTATTTGCTCTTAGGAAGTCTGCTACAAGTTCATCTGGGAATGGATGTGTAAATCCAAGTTTTAGTATGTTTACATTTAAGTCATACTTATTTACTACATCTGCAACGTAGTTATATGCTCCTGATGATGCAATTATACCAAAGTCTGCTCCATTGTCAAATACTTGATTTAGTGGTGAGTTATTTGATACTTTTCGTATATCTGCAATTTTTTCTACAAGATTTTTATGCATTAGGCGTGCTGCTTCTGGTACTGGTACATGCATTCCTATATTTTCATATTCACCATGTGTTATTGTGTTTTTATTATATTCACCAGTTTCAACTACTCCTCTCATATGTGATACTCTTGTTGTTGTTCTAAGTATTACTGGTGTGTTGAATTTATCTGATATTTCATATGCATATTTTATGAAATCCTTAATTTCCTGTGGATTTGATGGTTCAAATATTGGCATGTTTGCTTGACGTGCAAAGTGTCTTGTATCTTGTTCATTTTGTGATGAAAATGTTGATGGATCATCAGCTACAAGTATAAGAAAACTTCCCTCAACTCCCATATATGCACTTGTCATGAGTGAATCTGCTGCTACATTTACACCTACATGTTTCATAAATGAAAATGTTCTTAGTTGTGAACATGCAGCTGATGCTGCTACTTCTACTGCTACTTTTTCATTTGCTGAAAATTCAAAGTAGATATTTGCATCTTTTGCAATTTTGTAGAGTATATCACCTATTTCTGATGATGGTGTTCCAGGATATGTTGCAGCAAGTGAAACACCTGCTTCTAGAACTCCCCTTACAGCTGCTTCATTTCCTAGCATGAAACGTTTCTGTCCTTGTTTTGGATCTAATAATTCTTTTATATTCATATTAATTCCCTTGAATTTTTGATTTCAAATTTTTATCTTAAAACATAGTATTTTAATAATAATTAATCATTATATATTATTTTCTTTTTTATAACTATTATATTTTAAAGTAAACATCTACTATATCTTACCTTCTTTTTTGTATTTAATATGATAATATTATAAGTTGTAAAAAACAAATATAGTACATAATAGTAATAAATTTTACTGAACTTAAATTTAGGAATATATTTTGATAAATATATATGGAAAAAATATATTAGATGAGATTAATTTTTTTTATAAATTAAAACTTTTAGGGGTATTGCATGATAATAACTGTGAATGTTAAACGTTATGATCCAGTAGAAGATAAACATTACATGGAATCATATGAAATAGAAAAAACAGAAAAAATGAAAGTACTAGATGCTCTACAGCAGATAAATGATAAATACGATGCAAATATAGCATTTAGATTTTCATGCAGAGCAGGACAGTGTGGATCCTGTGCAATTAAAATTAATGATAAGGCAAAACTTGCATGTAAAGCTGAAATTGAAGATAATGACACACTTGCACCACTTGATCTTGAAGTATTAAAAGACTTAGTTGTAGATAGAGAACCACTTAATGATAAAGTACGTGACTACAACCTTTATATGATATCTGAGGATTCATATTCTGATATGGAAAAACCATCAGTTATAAATCCTGAAACATATGAAAAAATTGGAAATCTTAGTGATTGTATAGATTGTTATTCATGTATCTCAATGTGTCCTGTACTTACAAAAACAGATGACTATGTAGGACCATACTTTATGAGATTCTTATCTGAATTAACATTTGATCCAAGAGAAGATGCATCAAAAACAGATGAAGCAGTAGATCTTGGAATGTACTACTGTACATCATGTGGACAGTGTAGTGTAACATGTCCAAAAGAAATAGACATATATGGTAAAGCTATTGAAAAACTACGAGAACAAGCATGTCGTGAAAAACAAGGTCCACTTAAAGAACATAAACTAATACGTGACTCAGTTATTACAACAGGAAGAAGTATTAATCCTAAAAGTGAGAAATACCCAGAAGGATTCATTAAAGCATACAATGAAAACCACAAAAAACCTGAAACTAGCGATGATAAACCTAAAATTGCATTCTTTACAGGTTGTATGATCGACTACAGACTTCCATGGATTGCAGAATACACAATAAATATTCTTGAAAAACTAGGATATAGTGTAGATGTACCAGAAACTCAGGTATGTTGTGGATCACCACTTCTAAGAACAGGACAGACAGATATTATACCAGAGCTTGTTGAGAAAAACTATGAAACATTCAAAGACTATGATATTGTTCTTACAGTATGTGCAGGTTGTGGATCAACACTTAAGAAAAACTACCCAGAATATGGTGTAAACTTAAATGTTATGGATATAACAGAGTTCTTAGATGATAAACTTAACTATGATGATATGAAAGAAGTTGATGTTAAAGTTACATATCATGATCCATGTCACCTTGTACGTGGACAGGGAATATCACAACAACCACGTAATATTCTTAAAAATATGAAAGGTGTAGAATTTATTGAAATGAAAAATGCTGATAAATGTTGTGGAGCAGGTGGAGGAGTAAAATCTGGTATGCCTCAACTTGCAGAAGAACTTGCTGATGAAAAAGTAGAAAATATTGAAGCTTTAGATGTTGACTATGTTGTAACTGTATGTCCATTTTGTGAACGTAACATCCAAGATTCAATAGATAAGAAAGAATCAGATAAATCAGTTATTAACCTTATGGAATTGTTAAATGAAGCATATCAATAAGTATGCAAAAAAAATATTAGTTGAAGTATTGAATTTACTTCATTTAACTTTTTTATTCTCTTTTTTTTGGAAATTATTATTTATATTTTAAAATATCACTCACTTTTTTTTAGTAGCTTACAGCTGTACCATTTACACTTATAAGTATTGTATTTCCCATGGTACCTCCAAGGTTGCTGTAGTTAATACGTACATTTAATATTGCATTTGCACCTAGATCTATTGCTTTTTGTTTCATTGCCTCTAATGCTTTTTCTCTTTCTTTTTGAATTTCTTCTTCATATGTTGATGTTCTTCCACCTACAACATCACGAACACCAGAAAAGATGTCTTTATATACATTAGCTCCAATTAATCCTTCACCATTAACAATACCATGATATTTCTTAACAGTTTTGCCTTCTATATTTGGTGTTGTAACAATAATCATATAATTTACCTCCTTCTTATTTTATTTATTTTAATAGTAAAATATCTTCTATAATCTTAATATTATAGCTTATTCCACCAAGAAATCGAATTAACTTATAAAAATTATTAAATTAAAATATAATATTTACTTAATATATTATATTGTTTTAATGTATATAAAAATTAAAAGCAATAAAAAACAAATATATTATTATAAAATTTTATAGTGATTCTATTTGACAATTTATACAGTATTTGTACAACCTAAAACATCAGGAAATATCGGATTTCTTGCAAGATGTATGAAAAACTTTGGATTAAAAAGACTAGTTTTAATTGATCCATGTGAACTTCAAAACGATGCATATTATCAGGCAATGCATGCACGAGAATTAGTACAAGATGCCCTGGTATATGATACACTTGAAGAATTTATAGAAGATAAAAATATAACACAAACCATAGGTACATCAGGTACAGCAGGTGGAAGTTATAACGTTCCAAGAATACCAATAACACCAGATGAACTTGGACGTAATATTGATATTGAAACAAACAATGTTGCACTAGTTTTTGGACGTGAAGGTGATGGACTTTCAAATGAAGAACTTAAACTATGTGATGTACTTGTAACAATACCAACAAGTGATGAATATCCTATAATGAATATTACACATGCAGCATCAATTATTTTTTATGAAATATTTAAAAATCAGAAGAAAGATTATCCTGTAGAAGATATAGACATAGCAGATTTTGAGGATAAAAAAATATTAGATGAAACAATAGATGAAATAATCTCAAAACTTGAATATGCCGAACATAAACAAGACCAAGTAGAAATTCTAATGAAACGTATAATTGGACGAGCATTTATGACAGGACGAGAACTTCGTACATTTCGTGGAATACTTAATCGTATAAACAAAAGAATCAAAAACTCATATGAGGAATAAGTAATGGCAATACTTAGTGATATTGATATAAAGAAATATTTAGATGAAGAAAGGATTGTAATTGATCCTATATTGGATGAAAAACAAATACAACCATCATCAGTAGATTTAAGAATAGGTAATAAATTTAAAGGATTTAAAATTATAACAAAACCATACATCGATCCATTCGATGAAACAGACCTTGAATCTTATATGAGTGAAATTACAATAGATGAAGATCAACCTTTCATAATACATCCTGGAGAATTTACACTCGCTACAACACTTGAAACTGTAAAACTTCCAGAAGATATTGTTGCAAGAGTAGAGGGAAGATCCTCCATTGGAAGACTTGGTATTACAATGCATGTAACAGCAGGATATATTGACCCAGGATTTGAAGGTAAAATAACACTTGAAATATCAAACATTGGAAAAATGCCAGTAGCACTATATCCAAATCAAAGAGTTTGTCAGATAGTGTTTGAAACCATGACATCACCATCAGCAAGACCATATGGACATGAAAGTCGTGACAGTAAATATATGGGACAGTCAGGTCCACAGGTAAGTCGTATAAAAGAAGACTTTGACATTAAAAAAGGAGAATAAGATACAATGGTAAATGAAGAAATGATGAGCATAGCAAGAAAAAGAGGATATCTCTATCCATCTTTTGAAATCTATTCAGGAGTAGCAGGTTTTTATGACTATGGACCTCTTGGTGGAACTCTTAAAAATAATATAATGAATCTATGGAGAAAATACTATGTAAATGGTGAAGGATTCTTTGAAATAGAAGCACCTACCATTATGCCAAAACCAACACTTAAAGCATCAGGACACGTTGATAACTTCACAGATCCAATGACAAAATGTAAAGAATGTAAAGAAATTTACCGTGCAGACCATGTTATTGAAGCAGTAATTGATGATGATGTAGAAGGACTTCCAGATGAAACACTAACACAGATTATTAAAGATAACAACATAGTATGTGAAAGTTGTGGAGGAGAACTTGACGATGTTGTAAGTTACAACTTAATGTTTAAAACCCAGATTGGTGCAAGTGGAAAACAAACAGCATTTATGAGACCTGAAACTGCACAAGGAATATTTATTGCATTTAAGAGAATTAGCAGATTCTATAAAGATAAACTTCCATTTGGAATTGTACAACTTGGAAAATCATATAGAAATGAATTATCACCAAGACAGGGTGTTATCAGACTTCGTGAATTTACACAAGCTGAAGCTGAAATCTTTGTAGATCCATCAGATAAAACACATGCAAAATTTGAATCTGTTGCAGATCATGAACTTAAATTATATTCACAAAAACAACAACAAAACAGAGATGAACCACTACAAATTACAGCAGGTGAAGCTGTAGATGCTGGTATTATTTCAAGTGAAACTATAGCATATCAAATTACAATTGCTCATAACTTCCTACATGATCTTGGAATTGGTGATGATGCAATAAGATTCAGACAACACTTACCTGATGAAATGGCACACTATGCAATTGATTGTTGGGATGCAGAAGTTAAAACAGACCAGTATGGATGGGTTGAAATTATTGGTATTGCAGATAGAACAGACTTTGACCTTAAATCACATATTAAACATTCAAAAGAAGATTTATCTGTATTTAAAGAATATGATGAACCTAAAACTGTTACAACAACAAAAGCAAACTTTAACATGAAAAAGTTCGGACCTACATTTAAGGGAGATTCACCAAAAGCTAAAGAAATCCTTGAAAATACAGATGTTGATGTTATAATGAAAGCATTTGAAGATGAAGGAGTATTTAAATTTACAATTGGTGAAAATGAATATGAAATAGATGATTCATTCATAACATTTAAAACAGAAGATGAACAGATTCGTGGAGAAAGAATTATACCACACGTTATTGAACCATCATATGGTATTGATCGTATAATTTATTCAACACTTCTTCATTCATATACAGAAGATGAAAATGATGAAGGAGAAAAAAGAGCATATCTTAAATTACCAGCAAAAATTGCACCTATCAAAGCTGCAATACTTCCACTTGTAAATAAAGAACCACTAGTATCACTTGCAAGTGATATTGAAGATATGATAAGAGCATCTGATATTATTACAACATTCGATGTAAGTGGTACAATTGGACGTCGTTATGCACGTGGTGATGAAATAGGAATTCCATATGCTGTAACTGTTGACTATGACAGTATTGATGATGAAAAAGTAACAATAAGAAACAGAGATAACCTTAAACAAAAACGTGTAAATATCTCAGATGTAGCAGATATTATTAAAAAACTAGTTAATGATGAAATAGAATTTGATGATATATAGACTAGTTGATATAAAATAGAGCAAATTATAGGGAGGATGTATTATTATGATTATTGATGCTCATTTACATGCAGATACAAGACCAGTTGAAAACTTTATGGACATGAAAATGGCAGGAGTTGAAGCTATTATTTCATGTGCACATGACCCACTTGAGATGCGAAAATCAAATGTTACAATAGAACACTTAAATCGTATTGTATATAGTGAGCCTAAACGTGTATCAAAGCATAATATAAAACTCTTTGCAGCAGTAGGTGTACATCCACGAGCAATACCTGAAGATTATGAAAATGTAATAGCAAAACTTCCAGATTACATGGCAGAGGATCATGTAATAGCAGTTGGTGAAATTGGACTTGATGAAGTTACAGATATACAAAAAGAAGTTTTCATAAAACAATTACAGTATGCTGATGAAAATAACTACAATGTTATTGTTCACACACCACGTACAAATAAGGCTGAAGTTACAAAATCAACAATAGAAGTTCTTGATGAATATATAGATCCTAGAAATGTACAACTTGATCATATTGACTATTCAATTGTTGATATGGCAATAGATAAGGATTATACATTAGGTATTACTGTTCAGCCACAGAAGATGTCAGTAGAAGGTACTGTAGCTATGCTTGATGAGTATGGATTTGATAAATTTGTTGTTGATACAGATATAAGTTCTGCTCCATCCAATCATATGGCTCTTGCACAACTTAAACATAAACTTATCCAGGATGGATATAAAAAACAAGATATTAACAAGGTTTTATATGAAAATGTTATGAAATTCCATGGAGATAATCTTAAAATTTAAATTCCCCACCTATAAACCCTTTTTTTACTTTTTTTGAATTAAAAATTTATTATTAAAAAAAAATGAGAATTTAGAAATTATTTATAAAAAAAAGAAAATGTAGAAAGAGTGTTGATATGGCTATCAACATTAATGTATTCAATATATTTTTATCTAAATTTTATGATTTAAGTAGTACTATTTCACTAGGTACTATCACTACAACATTTTTTGTACTTCCAAGAAGAACTACTTTTGCATCTGTTGCTTGTTTGAACTTATTTAACATATCTCCTACATCTTTAAGTTCAGATTTCCTTCTTTTTTGAATATAGTCAAAATCAACAATGAGAGGTACACGTGTTTTATCAAGTGTGTCAAGTTCATCATCTAGTTGATCTATTGTTTTTACCTTTACAAGTCTTATAGTATCAATATTTGATGGTTCATCAGGTGCTATTATAAAGTCATCATCATAGGAATGATCTACAATAATATCATCTTCATAGTCATCATCATATGATTTTTCAATTGATGATATAAGATTATCATCATTTAACATCTTCTGATCATCATCAAAGTTTGGCTGTAAATCTTCTACATATTCACGGTCAATAGACTTTTTAATATTGATAGTAAGATCTCTAAAGTTTTCCATTATTTTTCACCTACATACTCCAGAACTGTTTCAAGTAAACGTTTAATTCCACCATTTGAATCTGTATGTAAATCCACTGTCGGTAGATTAAATTCATCTTCTATATCTTCAAGTGAAAGATCCTCTGCATTACGTCTGTTTATTGATAATGCAATTACTTTTGTTGTTGGCTCTACTGCTTCTATTGCATTGAGTTCTGTCTGAATTCCTACAGGTTCACGGAATGGATGGTTTTCTCTGTGACATAATACTACAGCATCAGGTTGTGCTCCAAATAGTATTGATGCTGATAATCCTTTAGGATGTGGATTTCCAGTTTCTGTAAGACTTGATTGTCCTTCAACAAATATAATATCTGCATCTTCTTCCTCTTCAAGATATTTTACAGTTCCCATAATTGCTGCTGGTACATCCATTACAGATAAACTTCCTGCTCTGAAGTTAATATCTGTTGGTTCTTCAAGTCCCATTTCATCTGTTGAAAATATTTTAGCATTCATTCCAAGTTCTTTTGCAGCTTCTCCTAATTTTTTTGTGGTTGTTCTTTTTCCACATTCCTGGGAGGTTCCACCTACAAAGATTAATGGTTTTTTATGTTTATATGTTATTTTAGGTAGTACTTCTGTTACTTTTTCTGGTGCTTTTCCCATAACTTTTTCTACATTGTCAAGTCTTGAGCTTATCTCTTTTATTTGTACACCATTTTGTTGTGCAACTTTTAGTAATGTTTGATTTTCATTAAGTGGTAGGGATCTAAATGATGTTAATACATTTTGTCCAAGACACATTGCTTCTACTGCATATTTTAGTGCTGTTGCTTCTGCACCTATTGGTAACATTATTGCTACTGTTTTTGAATCTGTTGTTTCTACTAATTCTTTAAGGTCAGATCCAACAATGTGTCCACAGAATTCTGTTCCCTGTTTTGCTGGTGCATCATCTAGAAATCCTGCTGTTTCAACACCTTTGAAGTTTGAGAGTTTTTCTCCTCCCCCACCAGCTCCAATTATAATAAATGGGCTTAATTCTTCAAAATCTTTGCTTGATGTTATTGAATACAAAAAATCACTTCTCCAAAATTATTTGTATAGCTTTTTTTATTTTTAAAATATTAAAACTATACTATTGTTTGTAATATATTTATTATTTTATTTTTAATATAATTTAAAGTATACGAATATAGCCAGATAATAAAGATTATAAAATATTATTAAATTTAATAAAAAGCAGTGAAAATGAAATTATTTGAAAAGTTATAAAAAAAGTGGATGTTTTTAAAAAAAAGAATTAAATGCAAGATATAAAATTTAATATCTTACTTTTCCTATGTGTCTTGTACTTCCAGGATCTTCACCATTAAATATTGCAAGGTGGTATATGAACCATTCAAGTGGTACAATTAAAACAAATGGTGTAAGTAGTGGATCAATATCATAGTAATCTTTTATATCAAAGATTATTGAGTTAACTTTTAAATCTCCACAGAAGTTAATTGCACGATCTGTTACTTCATCCCAGTCATCACCAGATTTTAGAAATACTACTGTTACTCCTTCTTCAACACGTTCAATTAGTCCATGACGGAATTCTCCTGAATATACAGGACATGCATGTTTTAAAGCTCCTTCCATAAACATTGTCATTGCAAGTTTATATGCAAGTCCAAAGTTAAGTCCACTTCCCATACAATAGAATAGGTCAACATCCTTGTTTTCTTCTGCAATTTTCTTTGCATCTTCTTGTGTTGTTGCTATTAATTTTTCCATTATCTTTGGAACTTCATCAAGTTGTGCTAGAACATCTTTTGCTCTTTGATTATCTATCATATTAAAGAATATGTAGTATAATGAAAATAGCTGTGTTATGTATGTTTTTGTACCAAGGATTGCTACTTCTTCATTACATAATGTTATAATTGCATCATCTGCTTCTTTTGCCATTGAACTTTCTGGCATGTTTGTTATTGATAATGTTTTAATATTGTGTTGTTTTGCTTTTCTTAGTGCAGATAGTGTGTCTGATGTTTCCCCAGATTGTGATGTTAATATTACACCATAATTACAATCATTTTCTAGGTATTGATGATCTACAAAGTCAAATCCTGTCTGTACATCAATATTTATATCTGCTATTGATTTTACTGCATCTCTTATTGTGTAACATGTTGAAATAGAACTTCCACAACCAATTAAAAAGATTTTATCAAATTTACTATATTGTTCTGCTAGTTGTTTCATATGGTCTTTTTCTGATTCTATTGTACGTTCAAGAGAAATTGGTTGATCTAAAATTTCTTGATACATTTCATATTCCATGACGTCCTCTCCATTAATTAAAAAAATAATCATTATCTGAATATTTTTATTATTTTCTCTCACTGACTTAAAATATTTAATAACAGTAGTTAGTTAATTAGTATATTTAGTATTTAATTTATTTAAATATTAATAATTAAATCATTTTTATTATATTTTCATTATTTAAATAATATGATTTTTTGGATAAAATTATTAGTTATTTTTTATTAGATGAAGCTATCTTATAACAATCTATTATTTGATAGATATAAACTAATACTATTATAATTATTATCATATATGCTGCAAGTGATACTCTTGATGGTATCATCATGGTATAAAATGATAAAATAAATGCAAAGCTAAAAAATATTAAAGGAAATACTAAAAGAAATACTAATGCTCGTAGATACTGTCTTAGATAGAGATATGAAATTCCTGGAAGTATTATACTTAATATTAGTGGTATTATTTTTATTTTATGCTGTGTTGTTGAATTCATATTATTTACTTGGTTTGTAAGGTTATTTCCACATTTTATACAAGTTGTATTTGTATTATTATTTTCACAGCCACACACATTACATTTCATATATCATCATTCTCCTGCCTTTTTATATGAATCTACTATGGAATATAGATAAATTATCATATTTATTATAAAAATTAAATCAAATACACCATTATTACCACTAATATTAATTGATACTAGTAGATATACAACTAGTAACATTACAACTTGCAATACTATGTATGTTATAAATTTCTGCATATTTCTAAGATATACAAATCCTAGTCCTATAAAGATCATTGAAAGTATTGTTGCAATAGCCTGTCTTTTTGATGTTAATTGTTCTACTCCACCAATATATGTTTTTGTTGATTTTTTAACTTCATTTCCACCAAAATATGTAGCATTATTATTGTTGTTATTTGAAATATTATCTTCTACATTATTACCTGTTGGGGATTTAGTACTGGATTTTATTGTTGGTGTTGGTATTGTTGTAGATGTTTGTGTTTGTATTGGTGTTGGTTTTTTAACAGTTGTATGTGTTGTTGTATCTTCTTGATTTATTGTTTGTTTTTTATTTGCATCAACAACTTCATCTACAGCTGCACTAGTGGTAGTTGTTAAATCATCAGATGTTGTAGTTATAATATCTTCTTGTGGTTGTTTTGTGTCATCTAATGTGGCAGTTGTTGTATCTGGTTGTGGTTGTTTAATTTGTTGTTGTATTTTATTTGTATCATGTATCTGTTGTGATGGTTTTGTTTCATTATTTTTATTTTTCATCTCATTTATTAAAAAAGAATAGTATAATTCATTAAGTTGTACTGTTTTATCATTTACATCGTTGTTATCTGATAATTTCTTAGCACAACGAACACAATATATGTCATCATCACTATTTTTAAATCCACAATTGCTACATTTAATCATCTTAATATAATTCCCAAATATTTTTATATTATCTAAATTATAATTTGCCAAAAAAATGAAAGGCTAATTAATATAAGATCTTAATAATACTATTTTTATATATCTTATAATATAACAATTATTTTATATTATAAATAGATTTAATACTATAAAGTTAGATATAATAGAATTTAATAAAAAAAATTGAAAAGATAATCATAATCTAATTACACATATATAATGGAGTTATGAATCAAGATGAAATGTAAACGTTGCAATTTTGATAATGAAGATGATGCACAAAAATGTATCAACTGTGGTATGAAACTAGAACCAAGAAAAGACAATACAAAAAAAGAGGAGTTTCAAAAACCAACAGTGACAGTTGAAATACAATCTGCAAATACACAAAATAAAAACAATGACATAAAAAAGATGCAGATGAGAAAATCAGAAAATGACTACTTCCAAAGCCAATACCGAGGACCTGGAAGTAACACTAACAATAGTAGTAATTTTAATGAAAATTCAAAGATAAAAGCAGCAAATAATAATATACAAAAAAGAGATGAAAATCCAAGAGCTGTAAATGACTACTATCTTACAGAATATAAAGGTCCTCAAGATCAACAACAAAAAGTTCCAAAGAAAGGTAAAAAACTATGGATTACTGTAGTTCTTGCAATACTTTTTGTAGGATTTGGACATATCTATCTTAAAGAATATAAAAAAGCATTAATCTTTATAATAATAGCTATAGTAACATCACTATTATCTGTTAAAATAGCATTCTTTACAGTAATAGGTGTATTTAATACAATGTATCAGCTTCTTGATGCAATAAATACATACAAAAGCAACTATATCAGCTAAATTAGTTGTTTTTAGTTAAATATAATCCATATTTATATGTGTAATAGTTAACATTACAATTTAAAAGGATTAATTTTTTTGTTAATAAATTTAATATAATACAAAACAATTAAATATATAATATAAATTAATTAATATTTAGTTAATTAAACTAATACTATTATTTTTATACGATGATAATATGGCTGAAAGAGTTATAGAAGGATATAATTTATATAAAAACAATGATGTTGAAGTAAAACATTATGAACCAGATCATATTATCTTTGAAGTTAAAAAAGACAATACAAAATTATATATTGTATCAATGATTTATGGATACTGGAATTGTGATTGTGCAGACTATATGTATAGAAACCAAAGACAACCTGGTAGCTTTTATTGTAAACATATGCAAGCAGCACAATTTAAACTTCTAGACATATTAAATGAAAATGAAAAAAATATGAAGGAGTAATATAAAAATGAAAATGGAAGACTTATTAAGACCATGTCCAAAATGTGGATCACAAAATAAAACACAACACAGAGACTTAGATAAACAATTCTTAGCATACGGACAAAATGGAGAACTTAAATGTTCAGATTGTGGACATATCTTTGTAACAAGAGATGAAGCAATAGACATTAGACGTGCTGAAGAAGCTAAAGAAGAAGCAGAAAAAGAATAGGAATAATAAAATAATAGATATGGGGATTTTAGTTTTATGATAATAAAAGAACATTGTATGTATTGTGGTGCTTGTGCTGGGGTGTGTATTGTAGATGCAATAGAAGTACAAGAATTAAAAATTGTAATTGACGAAGAAAAATGTACAAAATGTGGAATATGTGTAAAAACATGTCCAATTGAAGCACTTGAACTTCAATAGAATAAATTTTGGTGAAAACATGATAGAAACAGATATTTTAGTAGTAGGAGCAGGACCATCAGGATCTCTTGCAGCAAAAGAAGCAGCACTTAAAGGAGCTAATGTTTTATTAATCGATAGAAAATCTGAGATAGGATCACCAAAAAGATGTGCTGAGGGAGTTTCAAAAGAAGGTCTTAAAGAGCTTGGTATTAAACCTGATAAAAGATGGATCGCACGTGAACTTGACGGTGTAAGACTTGTATCTCCAAACAATACAAGTGTATGGCTTGATACATCAACAATACCAATTCCAGAAGCAGGATATATTCTTGAAAGAAAAGTATTTGATAAACATATGGCTATGGATGCAGCACGTGCTGGTGCAAAAATTATGATAAAAACAAATGCAACATCACTTAAACGTGTAGATGATGGATTTATACTTAAAGCAGAACGTATGGGAAAAGAAATTGAAATTCATGCAAACATTATCATAGCAGCAGATGGACCTGAATCAAGAATTGGTCGTATGGCAGGACTTAAATGCAGTACACCTGCAGAACACATGGAATCCTGTGTACAATTTGAAATGGCAGGACTTGAAATGGAAAATAACCGTGACATTGCATTATTCTTTGGAAGTGCAGCACCTGGTGGATATGTATGGATCTTCCCTAAAGGAGATGATGTTGCAAATGTAGGTATTGGTGTTCTTAAATCAAAAACAGATAAAAGTGCACTTGAACACTTAGTTGAATTTATAGAAAACTCACCTGAAACTAAAAATGCACAAGCAGTAGAAATGAATGTTGGTGGAGATCCTGTTGCTGGTGTAATGGAAGATAGAACAGGAGATAACATTCTTGTTGTTGGAGATGCAGCAGGATTTGTAAATCCACTTACAGGTGGAGGAATTAACTCAGCACTTGAATCTGGTGTATATGCAGGAATTGTAGCAGCAGATGCAGTTGAAAGAAAAGATTATTCAAAAGCAAGCTTTGATGAATATCTTAAATTAACAGATGAAAATATTGCTAAAAACTACAGAAAATATGATGCTGCTAAAAAATACTTACTTTCACTTGAAGATAGTGAACTTGATGAAATTGCAGAAGCATTTGCAAATGAAGAATTTACAGAAGTTACACCAAAATCACTTCTTAAAAAATTAGTTAAAATCTCTCCTAAAGCTTTACTAAAACTTGGTAAAATATTCTAGATAAAAGGGATTTAATAATTTTTCACCACCACTTTACTACTTTTTTTTATTAAGAAGAGTGAAATTTTTTTATATATTTAAATAAATTTTTAGGGAAAATAAAACTATGAAACATGCAAAAATACCATGTATAACAGAACTTTCATTACAACGTCCAGAAGTAATAAGATGGCAAGAACGTATGGCTCTTCTTGAACCATTTAGTGATACTATTGTACTTCTACCATGTAGTATGAAAAAACCTTATTCTCAGTCAAAATCACATACACTTTATAGAAAATATACTAAAGGATTACAGGAACTTATTGTAACATCACCATTTGGTATATGTCCAAGAGAGATGGAAAAAACTTATCCAATCCAGTCATATGATGCATCAACTACTGGTGATTGGTCTGATGAGGAAATTAAGATGACAGCACGTTGTCTTAAAGAATATGTTAAAGATCATAAAGTTATTGCACACTTATCTGGCGGATATCGTCAGGCTTGCCAGGAAGCTCTTGGTGATGACAATGTTGTTTACACAGCAGAAGATGGAAATTTAAGATCTAATGAATCACTTGCTAATCTTAAAGCTGAAGTTAAAAAGGCTGATAAAGTATCATATAAAAATCATAGAATTCATGATTTAAGATCTATTGCAAGATACCAGTTTAATAGTACTGATGCTGATGCTCTTATTGCAGATAATACTACTACACGTGGAAGATTTAATACTCAGATTTTAAATGGTAAAGAACAAATTGCAACACTTCACTTTGAAACAGGACTTTATACACTTAATATGGCTGGTGGTGAAATTCTCAATGAACATGAAATAAATCGTGTATTTATTGACTTTGAACTTCAATCTAACACACTTTTCACACCAGGTATTGATGATGCTGACAGTAACATTATTCCTAATGATGAGGTTGTTATTGTATATAAAGATCAAGTTGTTGGTGTAGGTAAAGCTATGATGAGTGGGGATGAACTTGCTAATGCTACAAAAGGTGTTGGTGTTAAAATTAGACATCAAATTAAACAGTAGTATAGTAATGTTTTAATATATATGAAAAATAGATATTGATTTAATAGAATTTATATATTGATTGTTATAGAATTAATAATTGAGGAAATTAAAATGGCAGATGAAATAAAAAATACAATTCAAGATAAAATCGCAAAAATAGCAGACCCTCATATGGGTGTAAGTATAGTTGAAATGGGAATCGTACGTGAAATTGAAGTAGATGAAGAAAAAAAATACGCAAAAATCACACTATCACCTACAAACCCAGGTTGTATGAGTATTGCAAACATTGCAATGGCAGCAAGACTTGAAGCTGAAAAAGTTGAAGGTATTGACAAAGCTGAAGTTAATGTTATTGACCATATGATGTCTGATACTATCAATGATATGGTTAACAAAGAATAAGTATGAAGTTTTTGATGTTATTTACATCATTAACTTTTTTTTATTAAAACATAACCGTAAAGTATATATACTATGAACAAATAATATAATAATAGTTCTTATTTCAAGACATACAAGGGCGCGTGGCTCAGCTTGGTTAGCGCGCACGGCTGATAACCGTGAGGTCCTGGGTTCGAATCCCAGCGTGCCCACTTGAAATAAACTTCTTTTTAAAATCCATGTTTAGAAATAAACATTTTTATTTGTATTAGGGCGCGTGGCTCAGCTTGGTTAGCGCGCACGGCTGATAACCGTGAGGTCCTGGGTTCGAATCCCAGCGTGCCCATTTAAAATAAACTTCTTTTAATAAATAATTTTCTAAAAATTTTATAAACTATTTTACTAAATTTAACATATTATATACTAATTTAGGCGTCTTTTTTTAATTTAAAATATTATCTAAGAAAAATTAGCTCATATAAAAAGAATATGGGTGGGGAAAAAGGTTATTTTATCTATTCATTTTCAAGTTCTGTGAGTAATTCATTCCATGTATTTAATGTTTCTTTTGCTGCTTCTTCTGTTAATACTTCAATTGCATATCCTGAATGAATTAATACATAACTTCCAATATCTGCATCTACGAGGTCAAGTTTTGCTTCCTGTTTTACTCCACCAAAGTCACAAGTTGCTACGTTATTGTTATCTATTTCTAAAATTTTTGCAGGTGCTGCTATACACATTATATCTTCCTCCTAATTTAAAATTTAAAAAACATAGATTATATTTTTAATTTTTTTCACTCAAATAATTTAGAAATTTATTTTTTCATTTATACTCTATATTATTATTTTTGTATTATTTAAATTATATTATTAAATCATTATGAATTATATTTTCAACAAAAAGATATGTATAAAAAATTATATAAAAAAAACTTTATATATAATAAAAGTTTAATATTATTTATTGATTAAAAAGTTACAAATTACTTCAAATAATATTAATTAGAAAAGGTTTTAAAATTATCTCTTTTATTTTAAGTACACTCATAAAGACGTAAATTTAATAAAATCTTAGCAAATTAATTTATATAAAGTGATTAAATGATAAAGAATATTAAAGAAATAATCAATAAAGATTTAAGAGCTATGTTTAAAAACCCCGTAGTTACGGTTGTTCTTATAGCTTTAATTATTCTTCCATCATTATATTCAATTGTAAACATCTACAGTTGTTGGGATCCATATGAAGATACAGATAATATGGAATTTATCATAGTAAACAACGATAATCCAGTAACTGTAAATGGTACAACATATGATTATGGAAGTAAGGTAGTATCTTCACTGCAAGAGAATGATAAGTTTAATTGGATCTATAAAGATGAAGATGAAGCACGAGATCTGATTAAAAATGGAAGTAATTATGCTGCCATTATAATTCCTGCAGGTTTCACAGAAGATATTTTATCTGTTCAATCTGGAAATCCACAACAGGCAACAATACAATATATTACAAACGATAAAACAAGTCCTGTAGCACCAAAAATAACATCTAATGCTGCAAACAAAGTTAACAATGAAATTAGTGATTCAATAATGGAACAGTATGCAATGCAGAATTATCAACCTGTAGTTGCACAACAAGCTGCAGCAGCACAGATGGCACAAAGTTCAGCAGCACAATCTGCTAATCAGACCACAGCAAATGCTCAGGCAAATGCACAGATGGCAAACCAGACAGCTTCAGCTCAGATGGCAAATCAAAGCACTGCTGCTCAAGCTACAAACCAAAGTATTAGTAATGCTCAAAGTTATTTCCACTCACCAACAGTGTTAAGTAACTACAGCTACTATGAAGCTGACAATTATGGTCAACAAGTTACACCATTTTACACAGCTCTTGCTCTTTGGGTAGGTTGTATTATTCTTATTGCTCTTCTTTCAACAACAGCTGGAAAAGATGAAGAAAAATACAGACCTGTTGAAGTATATCTTGGAAAATTAGGATTATTTGCAATCATGAATATATTACAAACTGTTGTAATGTTTATTGCACTTAATTTACTTGGAGTAACAATGGTTGATCCTACTATGACATTTATTTCAATGTTCATTATAGGTTTATCATTTATGATATTAACATATACACTTGTTTCCTTATTTGGAAATGTTGGAAAAGCTATTGCAATTATTATTCTTGTATTCCAAATTTCAGGTACAAATGGTATTTATCCAATTCAAATTATGGCACCAGCACTTCAATCACTTATGCCATTTTTACCAATGACATATGCTATTGCTATGCTTAAAGATGCAATCTTTGGTATTATTTGGCCATCATTTATTGGTAATGTAACATGTTTACTTATATTCCCAATTGCTGCAATCATATTAGGTTTCATAGCAAAAGAAAAACTTGATAAGAATTGTAAATATGCAAATAAAAAACTTGAAGAAAGTGACATATTCCAATAATAAAAAAAAGGGGATTTTAAAAAGAGGAGTGGAGATTTAATATCTTCATTTTTTTTTCTTTTATTTTAATTCTTTTTTTTAACTAATTTTTTTTTATTAATTTAATAATAATTTATTTTTAATTAACTATTTTTTTCTTAGTATAATGATACTTTTGACACTCCATCTATTTTTATTAGGTGATTTATTAGTTTTCCTTCTACTGGTTTGTCTGTTATTATCATTATGTGTGGTATTGGATCTATTTCTGGATCACTTACATATGCTTGTCTTATACTTACTTTTTCATCTGCTAGTATTTTTGTTACCTCACTTAGTATTCCTGATTTTTTTCCTTGTCCTTCTATTTCTATTACTCCAAGTCTTAATTCTGATGCTATGTTTGATAATAGTGGTCCTGATGGTTTTAGGTTTTGGAATATATTTTGTAGCTGTTCATCGTTTTGTATGTTTTTTATTGTTGATACTACTACTCGTCTGTCTGTTTTTAGTGTTTTTGCTAGTGATGATACGTTTATTTCTACATCATCACAGTATATTTTATCATTTTCTACTTTTAATCCTAGTTGAAGTAGTTTTTTTACTACTTTTTGTTGGGATGGGTATTTGTCGAATTTTTCTATTAGTTTTGCCCACATAAGTCTTTTTCCTTTTATTTAGTTATTTTTCATAATTTCGTTTATTGTTATTATATTATGTTTATTGTTATTATATTATGTTTAATGTTTAATATATATTATTAATGTATAAATTTATACACTAAAGTTTTATATACTACATTAATGTAAATATATTAAATAGACACAAAAAATGAGATGATAAAAAATGAATAAGAGTGAATGTTTTTGGCAACCTTAAAAGCCTAATTAAAAAACCAACAACAAAAAAGATCGCAATAGACGATCCATTTAAATTATTTAAAAACTTATACTACAACTACAAAGATACATTCTTACTTGAATCAAAACAAGACGATGAAGAACTTGCAAGATACTCAATAATAGGATTTAATCCAGTAGCAAAAATAAAAGCACACAACCACATCATAACAATAACAACAGATGATGGAGAATATGAATATGAAACAGAAAATCCATTCATAGACATAAAACCACTACTAAATAACGACTTCCAAGAATCAGGATTTAGAGGAGGACTACTTGGATATGTTTCATATGAATCAATAAAATACTTCGAAGATGTCACAACCTATGAAAGTATCTATCCAGACTTTGAATTTGGACTATTTCTAGACTGTATAGTATATGATAACATCAACAAAACCTGTGAATACACAACACTAAAAGATGACAGATCAGAACTAATACTAAAAATCTATGAACAACAACATACCAATGGAATTTTAGAATACAAACTCATAGATGAAGACTTCCAGAAAATGGAATATGAAAATGCAGTAAATGATACAAAAAACTCATAGAAGAAGGAGAAATCTTCCAATGTGTACTATCAAATCCACAAAACCTAGTACTAAAAGGAAGCAAACTACCATTCTATGAACATCTACGAAAAATCAACCCATCACCATACATGTATCACATAAAACTCAACCAACGTGAAATAATAGGATCAAGTCCAGAGATGCTAATGCGTGTAGAAAACCAGAAAGTAGAATCATATCCAATAGCAGGATCAAGACCAAGAGGATGTGATGAAAAACAAGACAAACAACTTGAAGATGACCTACTATCTGATGAAAAAGAATTAGCAGAACACTTAATGCTAGTAGATCTTGCACGAAATGACATAGGAAAAATAAGTCAAATGCAAAGTGTACAACTAGAAGAATTCTACCAAATCCGTAAATTTTCACACATACAACACATAGTATCACATGTAACAGGAAAACTAAAAGATGAATACGATGCAGTAGATGCATTCATGTCACTATTTCCGGCAGGAACACTTAGTGGAGCTCCAAAAATAAGAGCAATGGAAATCATCAACAAATCAGAAAAAACAGCAAGAGGACCATATGGTGGAGCTGTAGGATACTTCTCACTAAATGGAAATGCAGACTTTGCAATAACAATAAGAACACTAACAACATACAATGAAAAAGCAGAAATCCAGGCAGGAGCAGGAATAGTCTATGACTCAGTAGCAGAAAATGAATACATAGAAACAAGAAACAAGATGAAAGCATTAATTGAAGCATTAAAACAATCAGCAGATGAGGTGATGTAGAATGATACTAATAATAGACAACTACGACTCATTTACATACAACCTATATCAGTTAGTTGGAAAATATACAGATGACATCAAAGTAATACGTAACGATAAAACAACAATTAATGAAATAGAAAAACTTAACCCAACACACATAATAATATCACCAGGACCAGGAAATCCAGAAAATGAGGAAGACTTTGGAATATGTCATGAAATACTAGATGAATTTAAAATGACACCAATACTTGGAGTATGTCTTGGACACCAGGGAATATATTCACACTATGGTGGATGTATACATAAACTAAAACCTGTACATGGAAAAAAAGATACAATAATTCATGATGAATCAAAACTATTTAAAGATATACCAGATGAATTTGAAGTAGTACGATACCATTCACTAGTATGTGAAAAAGAAAACATACCAGATGACATAAAAGTAACAAGCTACAACAAAGATGGAATAATCATGGCAATAGAACATGTGAAATATCCAACATATGGAATACAATTCCATCCAGAATCAATATCAAGTAGCTATGGTGATGAAATAATAAGAAACTTCCTAGATATAAAATAGAGGAGGATTGTTATATAATGACTGTTGTAAGTGAAATTGTAAAAAATAAGAAAATACAAGTTGCAAAAGATAAAGAAAAAAAATCATCAAATATAATAAAAAAAATTGCAACAGATATTGCATCAACAAGATCAGAAAATTTCAGATTCCAGGAAAAACTTAAAGATAAAACATCAACCAAACTCATATCTGAATTTAAACCAGCAAGTCCATCAAAAGGAGATATAAGTTCACTATCAATTGAAAATGTAATTGGAATCTATGATGAATATGATGCTGATATGATATCAATCCTAACTGAGGAAAGCTTCTTTAAAGGAAGTATTGATAATCTTTCACGTGCTGTAGGACTTACAGATAAACCAATACTTAGAAAAGATTTCTTTATTGATGAATACATGATATATCAAGCTGTAGCACATGGAGCATCAGCAGTACTTCTAATTAATGGAGTATGTCCTGACATGGAAGGATATCTTAACTTATGTGCAGATCTAGGAGTTGATGCTATAGTTGAATGTCATACAAAACAGGACTTAGATGATGTTATAGATTTAGATCCAAAAATTATAGGAGTAAATAATCGTAACTTTACAGATTTAAGTATTGATCTTAACACAACAAAACAACTTGCAAAGTATATTCCAAACTACATGATATCAGAAAGTGGAGTAAGATCAACAGATGATGCAAAACTTCTTAAAAGCTATGGAGCAGATGCACTTCTAATTGGAACAGCAATTCTTGAAAGTAATAGTGAAGATAAAATTGGTAGATTTATAAAACAATTAAAAGAAACACTGAAAAATTAAATAATGAAAAAAAAATGGAAAAATAAATAATAATAATTGGAGTATTGATAATATGACTCTTGAGGTAAAAGTATGTGGAATAACACGAAGTAATGATATTGAAAAGATTCAAAAACTAGATGTTGACCATATAGGCTTTATAAATATTGAAAGATCAAAAAGAAACGTAACACTTGATGAAATATGTTCTCTTAAATATGACTTAATTGATAAAACAATGGCAGTACTTGTTGTTGAACCAGAAAATCCATATGAGGCAATAATGAAAACAAGTTTTACAAAAATAGGAAATATACAACTACATTCACTTAACTGTTCAGATCTTAAATTTATCTCATGGTTTAATCAATACTACAGTCCTAATGGACTAAATATTACAAAAGTTGTACCAATAACTGGAAAACTTACAGATGCAAAGATACATGAAATTGTTAACACATCACTATGTGCAAATAACATCCTATTTGACTATGAAAAAGATGGACTTAGTGGTGGAACAAACACACAAATTCCAATAGATACAGCAGTAAAGGCATCAAAACTTGTTAAGCAAAACTATCCAACAACAAAAACCACACTTGCAGGTGGAATAAATCTAGAATATCTTGAAGAGATTTATGATAAACTACACTACTTTGATAGAATTGATATTAACAGTGGAGTAGAAGATGCTCCAGGATGTAAAAATATAGGCGAAATTAAAAAGATTTTAAAACTAACAAATGAATTTAACAACTAAAAATAAAACTACACTACTTAAAAAAAAATAATTTAAACAATTAAAAATAATTAAATGAGATGATTAGAAAATGATGCAAAAGGGAAAATTTGGTAAATATGGTGGAGTATTTGTACCAGAACTATTAATACCAGCAATTGAAGAATTAGAGCAAGCATACTATGAATGTATAAATAACAAGGAATTTCTTGAAGAATACAATGAATATCTACGTGAATTTGCAGGAAGACCAACAGGACTATACTATGCAGCAAACCTCTCTGAACAACTAGGATGTAAAATATACCTAAAACGTGAAGATATGCTTCATACAGGAGCACATAAAATTAACAACACAATAGGTCAAGGACTTCTTGCAAAATACATGGGAAAAACAAAACTTATTGCAGAAACAGGAGCAGGACAGCATGGAATTGCAACAGCTGTAATTGGTGCAAAACTTGGACTTGATGTTAAAATCTACATGGGATCAAAAGATGTAGAACGTCAAAAACTTAATGTGTTCCGTATGGAATTATCAGGAGCAGAAGTTGTACCTGTAGATATTGGATCAAAAACACTAAAAGATTCAATTAATGAAGCATTCCGTGACTGGGTTGCAAATCTTGACACAACACACTACCTTATAGGTACAACAATGGGACCACATCCATATCCATCAATGGTAAAATTCTTCCAAAGTGTAATAGGAACAGAAGCAAGAGAACAAATACTAGAAATTGAAGGCAAACTTCCAGATACAGTAATTGCATGTGTTGGTGGAGGAAGTAACTCAATGGGAATCTTCAGTGGATTTGTTGATGATGAAGATGTAGAACTTATAGGTGTTGAAGCAGGTGGTGTGAGTGTTGAAACTGATGAAAATGGTGCAACACTAACAAAAGGACGTGATGGAATACTTCATGGATCACTATCAATTGTACTTCAAGATGAAGAAGGTCAAATACAGGATACCTCAAGTGTATCTGCAGGACTTGACTATCCAGGAGTAGGACCTGAACATGCATATCTTAAAACATCAGGACGTGCAAAATATGTACCTATAACAAATGATGAAGCACTAGATGCATTCCAACTATTATGTCAGACAGAAGGAATTATACCAGCACTTGAAAGTTCACATGCTGTAGCATATGCAGTAAAATATTCAAAAATGCCAGAAAATAAGGGTAAAACAATCATTGTAAACCTTTCAGGACGTGGAGATAAAGACATGTTTACAGTAGCAAAAGAATTAGGGGTGGAAATATGAGCATGAAGAGTTATTCTCAACTATTTAAAGAAGCAAAAGAAAATAATGAAGGAGTATTTATACCATTTTTAGTAACAGGAGATCCTGACTATGAAACATCAATGGAAATTGCAAAAATACTATGTGATAATGGAGCAGATGCTCTTGAAATAGGATTTCCATACTCAGATCCTGTAGCAGATGGACCAAGTGTACAAAATGCTGATCTTCGTGCATTTAAAAGTGGAATGAATGTTAAAAAATCACTTAAATTCCTCGAAGAATTACGTGAATATACAGATAAACCATTTGGACTTCTAATGTATTACAATCTCATATATCAGTATGGTATTGATGAATTCTATAAAAAACTTAGTGAAATAGGAGTAAATGCTGTACTTGTTGCTGATCTTCCACCAGAAGAAGCAGATGATGTACTTAATGCATCAGAAAAATATGGAATTGAACAGATCTTTATTGTATCACAAAAAACAACAAATGACAGACTTAAATATATCACAGAAATTGTTGGAGGATTCATATATGTTGCATCTGTAATGGGAACAACAGGTGCACGTAGTAGTGTTGAAAGTAATACAACAGATCTTATACGTAGAATCCGTGAACATACAGATGTACCACTATGTGTTGGATTTGGAATTTCAAAAGCAGAACACATAAAAGAAGTACTAGATAGTGGAGCAGATGGTGCAATTATTGGAAGTGCACTTATTAACATAATTGAAGAAAATCTTGAAAATAAAGATGTAATGTATTCAAAAATTAGTGATTATATATATGAAATGAAACAAGCAACAAAAAAAGATGATTAACATGATTCATGACATACTAGATGATATTATTGAACAAAAACGTGACCTTACATATGATGAATCATATGAATGTATGAACGACCTTATTGGTGGAGAATATCCTGATAGTGTAGTTGCAGCATTTCTCACAGCAATGAGAATTAAAGGAGAAATCATTGATGAAATTACAGGACTTACCCAGTCAATGCGTGATCATGCACTACAAATTGACTATGACCCTGCAGATGGAGAATATCTAGTTGAAAGTTGTGGTACAGGTGGAGATACACTTAAAACATTTAATGTAAGTACAACAGCATCAATTATTGCATCAGCAGCTGGTGCTAAAATATCAAAACATGGAAATCGTAGTGTAAGTAGTAAGTTTGGAGGAGCAGATGCACTTGAAGCACTTGGTGTAAACCTTGAATTAACACCAGATGAGGTTGCAAATTCTATTGAAAAATGTAACTTTGCATTTATCTTTGCTCCAATTTATCATAGTGCAACAAAAAATGTTATGCAGATAAGACAACAACTTAAAACCAGAACAATATTCAACCTACTAGGTCCTATCTCATGTCCTAGTCATGTAACAGCAAGAATTACAGGTGTATATGATCCTGATGTTGTTGAAGATATTGCAAAAGTATCAATGAATCTTGGAGTTAAACGTGGAATGATAGTTCACGGATTTGATGCTGATGGTAATCCTGCAATGGATGAAATATCAAATGTTGGAAAGACAAAAGTTGCATTTATCAATGATGGTAAGATAGATGTTAAATATATTACACCAGAGGATTTTGGACTTGAATATTCAGATGCAGAAGATATCACAGCTCCTGATAGTGCTGATGAACACCTAGAAATTATTAAAAATATTATATCAAATAAAGTTGAAACAAAAAGTGATAAGGCACGTATGGATCTTGCTCTTATGAATGCTGCAGCAATATTATATGTTGCAGATAAGGTTGATTCACTCAAAGAAGGTGTTAGTGTTGCACGTCGTTGTATTGAGGATGGATCTGCACAAAAACAACTTGAATTAATTGTTAAATATTCAAATTGCTAAAAACTTAACCACCACCTTTTAATTTATCATCTCACATAACCCCCATCATCTCATTTATCACCACCCCTCTTCTTTTCATTTATTTTTTTAGAGTATCATTTTTTATATTAATGTTAATATATTCAATAATTAATTATTAAATAAAAAAATGTGAATTGATTTTTTATGGTAAAAATTGTTATTATAGGAGCAGGACCTGCTGGACGATTTGCATCAATGTATGCAGCAGAAGCTGGTGCTGATGTTACTCTTATTGAAAAAAGTCATATTGCTGGTAAATGTTTAAATCAGGCATGTATGGTTGTATGTGCATTTAATGATGTTGCACGTCACATACAAGATAGTCGTAATCTTAATGATCTTGGAATTATTAAATCAGATGTTGAAGTTGACTTTGAAATGATTACAAAACAGATAAAAGAGTCACAAAAAAAGATTCGTAAAATTTCAGAACAAGAAACTACACTTTGTGGTGTTGACTATGTACGTGGTGTTGCAGAAGTTGATGCTGAAAATAAGGTTGTAATTGTAAATGATGATGATGAATATGAATATGATAAACTTCTAATTTGTACAGGATCAAATCCACATATTCCAAATATTAAGGGAGCTGAAAATGCCTTCACATATAAGGATGTTTTAAAACTTAAAGAAGTTCCTGATGACTTAGTTATTATTGGTGGTGGAAGTACTGCTGCTGAATATGCAAATATCTTCTCAACCTTTGGAAGTAATGTTAATGTATTATGTAGAAGTCAGTTCCTTAAAATGCTAAATGACTCTGAAGCTGAGGAATATATTGTATCTAACTTGCTTAAAAATACATTGATACATGAAAATGTAGAAATAAAAGAAATTACAGATAGCTCAGTTATTACAAACTTTGGAGAAATCAAAGGTAAATGTATGCTTGCAACAGGAGTAGTTGCAAACTCATCAATTGTAGATGGAATTGTAGAACTTGATGAAAATAAAAACATAATAGTCGACAGATACATGCAAACATCAAATGAAGACATCTATGCAGCAGGTGATGTAATAGGTGGAATACTATCAACACCAGTATCAAGAATGGAGTCAATAACAGCAATACGAAATATACTAGGTGAAAAAGTAGAACCAGACTATTCAATGGTACCTATGACAGTATCACTAGGATATGATGTAAGCTACCTGCTAGGATATGACATATCAGATGTAGGAACTAAAGTAAAACTTCCAGGATCAGCAGGACCAGGAAGCTTCTGGAATCTACTAAATGGAAAAACAGGATATACAAAAGAAATAATAGATGATGATGGAAAAATAACAGATATACTCTCAATAAGTCCAACATCAAACGTTGCACTACCATACATGGTAAAAGCAATAAAAGATGGAATAAAAGCAGATGACTTTGAAAACTTCATAGAAATCCATCCAACAACAGACATAATAGAAAAACTAGCAGAGTATTCAAAAAGATACTCCTAGATGATCTACACTAGATAATATGTGAAAAGAATCATCGACACAAGCACATAAACAGTGTGGAAATAGTGTGGTTGTTGATGTTTTACAATATATTTTAAAAGAAGTTATTGATAATTGTTTATTATAAAAAAAAGTTTATACTTTATATAATATAACTAATAAACACATTAGAAAAACAAAACTTATAGAAAGGTGAATAAATATGGAAATCTATCAAATGTGGATAGTTGCATTTATTCTCACATTAATCTTAACAATAGTATTTACAGTGCTATTTTCTAAGATTAAAGGAAATTTATTTGAAGAAATACGTGGTGGAATTCCAAAAGCTGTAGGTATTGCACCGTTTATTGTAATGGTATTGTTTTTCCCAGCACCATATAATTATCTTATAGCAATTATTGGTATTGCTGGATTTATAGATGATTTAGTTGGACGTAGAAAACTTGGATCATACATGGAGGTAGGTCAGTTCTTCCGTGGAATTGGTATGCTTATTGTTATGATCTATGGTTATTATATTATGGGTCCTGTTGCAATTCTTGTAACTTTAATGGTTCAAATATTAAATATTGCAGATATGCAGCCAGGTACAGCATGTATGACAGTTGTTATTATGTCTATTATTTCAACTATAATTCTTGCATTTTTGGGATCACATGCATATTATGTTCCATTACTTCTTCTATTAATTTGTCTTGGATATATGTCACAGGACTATTCTGGATATATTATGCTTGGAGAAGTTGGAAATCATTCATTTGCAGTAGCATTAGGTATCTGTTTTGCTTTAGTTTCAGCAGCAGTTACAAAAACAGTTGCACCTCATGCATTCTATCCTGTTGAATTCTTAATAATGCTTGTATTATTCTTATTTACAGCAATACTTATTGCAGAATTAAGAGAAGATACACTTAAGTATTATCTTGAAAACTATCTACACATAAAAGATCCTACATATGGTGATTATGTAATGGATGTTCTAACAGGTGGAGGTCTTGGTGATCTTATACGTATGTTAGTATTAGATGATGCACAGTATGAAATTAAAAATAAAACTCTTATTAGTCTTGGTATGAGACGTCTTGTCTATAATCCTGTGAGAGTTAAAAAGAAAGCTAAAAAGGTTTCACTTAACAAGAAGGATTCACTAGGATATGATGAGGAAGGATTTCTTTAAATGAATAAATTCATGCATCAAAATTTAACCACCCCACAAATTTCTTTTTTTATTTTTTTTATTTAGATGATTAAATATTGTATTTTTAAAAATTTTATTAGTTAAAAAAAGAGTAAAATTTAGGAAATAAACTAAATTATGTTATTCCTGTTATTTTATTTAAATATGGTATTTTATTAAGAATTAAAAGCATTACACTACATAGTAGTATTGTTATAATTGTAAAGATTGGAACATTAATAAATGGTGATACTGCTACATTATAGAATCCAAATTTGAAAAATAGATTTATTAGCAGTATGTTTGATAGATATATTCCAAAGCTTAATATACTAAGATATGTTGCAAGTTTTGTTATACTACTTTCAAATCTTCCAAATACCTTTGTATAGTCCATATTTTTCAGTATTATAAACATTCCTGTTGCCTGCAATGCTGAATTTAGTGTTAAATCTCCTAGTTTTATAAATGTATAATTATTTGATCCTGCAAAATATGATGTTAGTATAAATCCAAGTAGTGTAATTACAACACCAAGTAAGTATAGTAGTAATCCTACTCTTGGACTTCTAAGGTAGACATTTTTTGTATTATGCAGGTAGTGTCCTAGTATGAAATATCCTACAAATCCCATGAAACAGTTAAGATATTCAACTAATATAAATCTAAATTCCACCATACTAATTATAATTAAGGCAAACCAGATTGCAAGGAAGTATCTTATTTCACTTCTTTTTGCATGTTCTACCCATGTTGATATAATTGGAGATACCAGATATACTCCAACTATCATGTATACAAACCAGAACTGTACAGATAGTATTGTAGGATCAGCAAGTGCTGTGATAAGTAGATTTAATGTGTTGCTTATTGAAAGCATATAACTTATTCCATGAACTTTCACCATCTTAACTATGAAATAAATTATAAACCAGAAAAGATATGGAAGCAGTACTCGCTTCAGACGTCGGGGTAGATCTTCTACTGTTTGTTTTTTACGCAGAAGAAGTACTCCTGATGCCATTACAAATAGTATAATACTAAATCTTACAAACGATTCAACAGCAACACCTTGTATCCATATTGGACTTAGAAATTGTGTTTCTGTAAGATATTTTGATGAAAGATGTATTATTATAACACCTATAATTCCTAATGCTTTTAGATAATCAACATAAACAATTCTCTTCATAAAATCATTGAATAAATTTTTAATATAATCAAATAAATTCTAATATAACTATGCTAATTGAGTGTTATATTAAAATTAAAGCGATTAAATTACATTAATTTTATTTATATAAAAAAATATATTTAAATCTATTTATTTACCCATAAAAGAAATTAGATAAAACCTACATTAAATATCTAATAGTTAAGTTATAAATTAATTAAAATAGAATAATTAGAAAGAGTTAGAATGAAAAAATCATAATTAAAATATAGAATTTTTTTAGAAATAATAAGGTGGTGGTGAGGGGAAAATTTGTAAATTCTATGTCCATCCATATGGATTAAATTCACTTGGTGGCATATACATTATCTCTGCATATCCCTGTTTTAGAAGTTCTTGGTTGAGATTTTGACCATCTACATATACAACACCTAAGATACGATCATATTTATCATAATGTTTTTGATCATCTACATCTACTGTTACTTCTTTATTAAGACATTTACTTTTTACAAATTCTTTAGCTTCCTTATATCCATCTTCTCCACGTTCTGGTGTATTTACACATACAAATCTTATTCTTCCAACACCTTGAACATCTATTGTATCTCCATCTATAACTTTTGTACATACTCCTGTTACATTTGATCCATCAATATTTACTGTTGTTGCTGGATAGTTTTTTGTATTTGCCTGCCATGCACTTACACATAGAAGTGAACTTAAAGCAATTATAAGAACAACTATTGCTACTGGTAGTTTCATAGATTTCTTCATACGCTTTCACCCCCTGTTTTTTAGTTGTTTTTTTTAGTATTAAATTCACTTTATTTTATACTATTAATTATATTTAATAAAAAACATATATTTATAATAATTTTTAATTTAAAAATAAAAATAAAACATTTTTTTGGAGGAATTTTTTGATATTAATTGTAGGTGGAGCAGGATATATAGGATCCCACACAAATAAAGCATTAAATGAAGCAGGATATGAAACAGTTGTACTTGACAACTTAAGTTATGGACATGAAGAATCAATTAAATGGGGAGAGTTTTGTAAATGTGACCTTGCAAATATTGATGATGTAGATGAAGTATTTAATAAATACGACATTACAGCAGTAATGCATTTTTCATCATTCATAGATGTGGGAGAATCAGTAACAAACCCAGAAAAATACTACACAAACAACGTAGTAAATACAATGAACCTACTTCATGTAATGCTAAAACATAATGTTAAAAAATTTATATTCTCATCAACATGTGCAACATATGGAGTACCACAAAAAATACCACTAGTTGAAGATCATCCACAAAATCCAATAAATCCATATGGAATGACAAAACTAATGGTAGAAAAAATACTAAAAGACTACGACAATGCATATGGACTAAAATCTGTAATACTAAGATATTTCAATGCATCAGGAGCAGATGAATCAGGCGAAATTGGTGAATGGCACAACCCTGAAACACACCTAATACCATTAATACTAGATGCAGCAATAGGAAAAAGAGAAGATATTAAAATCTTTGGAACAGACTATGACACAGAAGATGGAACATGTATTCGTGACTACATCCATGTAACAGATCTTGCAGATGCACACATCAGAGCACTAAAATACCTAGAAGATGAAAATACAAGTAATGAATTTAACCTAGGAAATGGTGTAGGATTTTCAGTACGCCAAGTTATAGAATCTGCTAAGAAAGTAACAGGACGTGACTTTAAAGTTGAAGAAACAAAAAGACGTCCAGGAGATCCAGCAGTATTAATTGGAAGTTCAAAAAAGGCAAAAGATACACTAGGCTGGAATCCACAATATACAGATATTGATGACATTATAAAAACAGCATGGATTTGGCATCAAAAACTAAATAAATAAGGAAATAGGAAATATGACAAACACAGTATGTGCTGTAGTTGTAACATACAATAGAAAACAATTACTACTAAAATGTCTAGATTCACTAATAAATCAGAAACTAAAGCCTGATGCAATCTACATAGTAGATAATAATTCAACAGATAACACAGAATCTGATCTTAAAGATGCAGGATACATCACAAAACTACCACAAAAAAACAATACTACAGAAATAATTGAAAACAGTGTAAATGATATAAAGATAAAATACATCCACTTACCTGAAAATATAGGAGGAGCAGGTGGATTTTATGAAGGCATAAAAGCTGCACATGAAGATAACTATGACTGGGTATGGATAATGGATGATGATGCATTTCCAACACATGAATGTCTAAGCAAGCTAAGTGCATACTATGATAGTGATGCTGTAGCACTTGCAAGTCTAAAAGTTGACCTGGATGATAACATACTCTATCATCACAGAGGATATTTTAACTTTAGTCATGGACTTCCAGTTCAAAGACATATTACAGATGAAGATCTTAAAGATGATGTAGTTGACATTGACATGGTATCATTTGTAGGACTTCTTGTAAGATCAGATGCAATAAGCAAGATTGGCTATCCAAAACGTGAATTCTTCATACATTCAGACGACCTTGAATACTGTATACGACTTCGCCAGGTAGGAAAGATAAAACTAATACGTGATAGTATAATTAAACATGCAGAAGGTAGTGTGAAGGGAACATATGCAAAGACAAAGTTTCACATAACAGCACAAAGAAGACCATATGATAAACTATGGATTAACTACTTTATGCAACGAAATCTTATATGGCTTGGATGTAAATATTCAGAAAATAAGCTTTCATTATATACAACAATTATTAAAAACTTCATACTAACAGTAGGTGGAATCATAGTATTTGATGATCACAAATACAGACGTATAAAATTCTTTGCAAATGCATACCTTGACGGCTTAAGAGCAAACTTTGACAATAGCAAGCCTAAAAAAATACTATATGAATAAGTATATAATGTTAAATTTTTTATATGTATTTCAATATAATATAAAATTAGAAAAAAAAATTATATGAGGGGAGCTTATCATGGGAGTGAAGTTTAAAGACATAACTAATCCTGATACAATAGAAATGCGAGAACTAGATGGTAAAATATTAACAGTAGATGCATCAAATCTAATCTATAAATTTCTCACAACAATGAGACAAGGTGATGGATCACCACTAAGAGATTTGAATGGAAACATAACATCACATCTTAATGGAATAATGTTTCAAACATCAACACTAATTGACTTAAATATTAAACCAATCTATGTATTTGATGGAAAAGCCCCAATACTAAAGAAGAAAACACAACAAGAAAGAATTGAAGTTAAAAAAGAATCAGAGGCAAAGTATCTCAAGGCAAAAGAAGTTGGAGATACAGAAAAAGCAAGAAAATATGCAGCACGTACAGCACAACTAACACATGAAATTCTTGAATCATCAAAGAAACTTCTTGAACTTATGGGAGTACCATATGTTGAGTCAATAACAGAAGGAGAAGCACAAGCAGCATACATGGCAAAAAGATCAGATGCATGGGCAGTAGTATCACAAGACTATGACTGTTTACTCTTTGGTGCACCACGTGTTATTCGAAACTTCCGCTTAACTAAAAGTAACTATGAAATGGAAATTATTTCACTACAAAAAACACTTGATGAACTTAAATTAACACAACAAGAACTTGTAGATGCAGCAATACTTGTAGGTACAGACTTCAATGAAGGATGTTATGGAGTAGGAGCTAAAACTGCAATAAAACTTATTCATGAGTATAAAAATGTTGAAAATGTATTGAAAAATACAAAATATAGTATGGATGATAGTAATGTTGATGAAATTCGTGAAATATTCCTAAATCCACAAATTCAAGAATACTATGATACAACATTTAAAAAGCCTAAAAAAGATGAACTTATGGATTTCCTATGTGGAGATCATGACTTTGATGAGGTACGTACAGAACATGCAATTGCAAAAATCCAAAATAAGTGTGCTCAGACAAATCTAGAACAATGGTTCTAGAACACTCTCTCCCTTTTTTTACTATTTTTACTAACTACTATTTTTTAGAAATTATTACAACTATTTTTTTTATTTTTTTGAATTTAAATTTAAAAAAAAGAAAAAGAAAATAATATGGGGTGGTGATAGAATTATCTGTACTTAATTTATCGTCTTATGTTCCTACATCCCAACTATTCATGTATACTTTCTGATCATCTGATAATTCATCAATTTCAACATTCATAGTTTGAAGTTTTAATCTTGCAATTTCCATATCTGTTGAATCTGCTGTTTTATATACACCAGGTTCCATGTCTTCTTCAACTAAGCGTCTTGCAGATAATGCTTGCATAGCAAAACTAAGATCCATAATTTCAGCTGGATGTCCTTGTCCATGTTCTCCTGCAAGATTTACAAGTCTTCCACCAGCAAGGAGGTAGATTTCACGTCCATCTTCCATTGTGAATGCTTCAATATCAGGTTTAAGTTGTTCACGTGCTACACATTGTGCTGCAAGATCGTTTTCATTAACTTCTACATTGAAGTGTCCACTGTTTGCAAGCATACATCCATCTTTTACGTATTTAAAGTCGTCACCTGAGATGATGTCTTTGTTTCCTGTTGCTGTAATTACAAGATCTGCTTCTTTAAGTGCATTTTGTACTGTCATTACACGGTATCCATCCATTTTAGCTTCAAGTGCTCTTATTGGATCTACTTCTGTTACAATAACATTTGCACCAAGACCGTCTGCACGCATTGCAATTCCACGTCCACACCATCCATATCCACATACTACTACTGTTTGTCCAGCAATAACTGTGTTTGTTGTTCCCATGATTGAATCAAATGTGGATTGTCCTGTACCATATCTGTTATCAAATAAGTATTTCATGTATGAATCATTTACAGCCATTACAGGCATTTTAAGAGCGTTGTCATTGAACATTGCTTTTAATCTGTGAATACCTGTGGTTGTTTCTTCACATCCACCTCTTAGTTTTTCAAGAAGTTCTGGTCTTTCTTTATGAATTAAAAATATTAAATCTGCACCATCATCAATAACTATGTCTGGTTCATAGTCTAATACTTTATTTAGTTGTTCATAATATTCTTCATTTGTTTCACCAGTCCAACCATACATGTTAAGACCCATTTTTGCTCCTGCTGCTGTTGCATCATCTTGTGTTGATAGAGGATTACATCCTGTCATTACAACTTCAGCTCCTCCTGCTTGGAGTGTTAAACCGAGGTTTATTGTTTTAGGTTCAAGGTGAAGACATGATCCTATTGTAATTCCTTCAAATGGTTTTTCTTCCATGAATTGTTTTTTGATTGTTTCAAGTACAGGCATGTGTTTTTGTACCCATTTAATCTTTTTTTCTCCTTGTGGAGCTAAGTTAATATCTTTAATATCATATGCCATATTTATTACCTTTATAATTTTTTTATAATTTTATATTAAATTGTATATAATGTATAGTTTTTATTTTTTAGGGATATTATGGGCATTTTATTAAATAAATTATGTTCATATTTCAAAAAAAGTAGAGTTTTAATAATTTTCAATAAAAATAGAATTAATTTTTTTTTGTAGGTGATTGATTGAATAGGAAGATGTGCTAAAAATAATAACACATACTTCACAATCCAATACTAGTTTAATTTGATTTATGTTTTCATTTAATAGTCTTATGTTTTTTTTACTTAGTTGTATGATACTGATGATTCTTCTTCATGTTTTGGTTTTACTTTCTCCATTGCTTTTTTAAATGCATCGTTTGTTACAACTTCTGAGTCAAAGTTTTCTCTTAATGTTAACATTACAGCTTCACGACATACAGCTTCAATGTCTGCTCCTACAAATCCATCTGTATCTTGTGCTAGTTGTTTTATGTCTACATCATCTGCTATTGGCATGTCTTTTGTATGTACTTTAAATATTGATTCTCTTGATTTTTCATCAGGTAGTGCTACTTCAACGTGTCTGTCAAATCTTCCTGGTCTTAGTAGTGCAGGGTCTATTATGTCTTCACGGTTTGTTGCTGCTATTACTGATATGTCATGTAATTCTTCCATTCCATCCATTTCTGTTAGGAGTTGGTTTACTACTCTTTGTGTTACTCCATTGTCTGCTCCACTTCCTCTTGCTGATGCAATTGAGTCGATTTCATCGAAGAATATTACTGTTGGTGCTGTTTGTCTTGCTTTTCTGAATACTTCTCTGATTCCTTTTTCTGAATCTCCTACCCATTTAGATAGTAGTTCTGGTCCTTTTACTGATATGAAGTTTGCATTACTTTCATTTGCTACTGCTTTTGCAAGGAGGGTTTTTCCTGTTCCTGGTACTCCTGTTAGTAGTACACCTTTTGGTGGTGTAATTCCGAAGTGTTTGAATTTATTAGGATTTTTTAGTGGCCATTCTATTGCTTCTTGAAGTTCTTGTTTTGCATCCTCAAGTCCTCCTACATCATCCCATGTTACGTTTGGTACTTGTACCATTACTTCTCTGAGTGCTGATGGTTGGATGTCTTTTAGTGCATCTTTGAAGTCTGCATTTTTAAGTACCATTTGTTTTAGTACTTCTTCTGGTACTTCCTGGTCTGTCTGTATATCTGGTAGTACACGTCTTAGTACACGCATTGCTGCTTCTTTACAGAGTGCTTCAAGGTCTGCTCCTACAAATCCATGTGTTACTTCAACTAGGTCATCAAGATTTACTTCATCATCTAGTGGCATGTTTCTTGTGTGTACTTCAAGTATTTCTTTTCGTCCATTTGCATCTGGTACTCCGATTTCTATTTCACGGTCAAATCTTCCAGGTCGTCTTAGTGCTTCATCTATTGCATCAGGGCGGTTTGTTGCTCCTATTACTACTACTTCTCCTCTGCTTTTTAGTCCATCCATGAGTGTTAGTAGTTGTGCAACTATTCTTCTTTCTACATCTCCTGTTACATCTTCACGTTTTGGTGCTATTGCATCTAGTTCATCTATGAAGATTATTGCTGGGCTGTTTTCTTCTGCTTCTTCAAAGAATTCTCTTAGTTGTTCTTCTGATCCTCCCACGTATTTACTCATGATTTCAGGACCATTTATTACGATGAAGTGTGCATTTGTTTCATTTGCCACAGCTTTTGCAAGGAGTGTTTTACCTGTTCCAGGTGGTCCATGGAGTAGTACTCCTTTTGGTGCTGATATTCCTAGTTGTTTGAATAGTTCTGGTCTTTTGAGTGGTATTTCTACCATTTCTCTGATTTTTTTTACTTCATTTTGTAGTCCACCAATATCTTCATATGATACATCAATTAGGTTTTCTACTCCTTCAAATTTTGATGGATCTACTGGTTTTGTTTCCATTTCTATTTCTGTTGCTGGTGTTATTTTTACAGCACCTAGTGGTTTTGTATTTACTACTGCGAGTTTTATTTCACCTATTGATGGTGTTGGCATCATATCTCCAAAGATGTCATCAAACATTGTTGATGGTCTTGGTTGTTGTTTTCTTATTCCTGTTACTATGATGTCACCTTTGTTTACTACACGGTCTGCAAATACGTTTGTTAGATCTCCACGTATTGCAATTTCCTGATCTACTGGTGCGAGTGTTACTTTTTTTGCAGCTTTAATTTGTGGGATTCTTACTGTTACTTCTTCCCCTATTGAGGTTCCTGCATTTTTTCGTATGTAGCTGTCTATTCTTATGATTCCTAGTGTTATATCTGATTTGGATGCAATTACTGTTGCTGTTGTTATTTTGTTTCCTTCTATTTCTATTTTATCTCCATCTTTCAGATTTAACTCTGACATACATTGAGGGTCAAGTCTTGCTACAGATCTTCCAATATCTGCTTGGGAGAAGGCTTCGGCTACTTTTAATTTTAATTCATTTTCCATCCTTATCTCTCCATTAATTTTTTTTATAATAATTTTATGATTGTTTTAATAAATATATTCTTTTAGTTACCTTTTGTAATAATAAGTTTATATGAAAGTTATATTTATACTTAATGGTTATTTCAAAATAAATTTAAAAAAAACTAGAAAATAAAATAAAACATAATTAACTAATAAAAAGAAAATAAAACAAAAATAAGACTTTAAAAAAAATAAAAAATATAAAAAAAAGAATTAAAAGAAATTATCTAATTTCAAAGCCTAAAGCTTTAAGATAATCCTCAACTACTATACGTCCATCAGGACTAAATACATGATATGAAAATGTAAAACTCATAAAGCCATCTTTAATCTGTTTTCCATCATAAACATCGATGAGTTCAACATCAAATGCAGGACCAATCTTTGAAATCATATCAACAAACACATCACCCTCACATTCTTTTGGAAGAAGTAGTGAAACATCATATCTATGAAGTGGCATGTTCTCCTTTTTCCATGTGAAAATCTCATCATCAGATAATATATTAACATTTGAAATTTTAAGATTAACAGTTTTACCTTTAAGATTTACTAATTGCACATTATCACTATCAGCCTTTATAACTTCACCAATGTGAATATTACCTGAGTATTGATGTTTAAGTCCTATCTCTTTTCCTATAGAATTTTTAATAAATTTCACATCTTCTGTAAGTATACTAATTGCCTTATCAGATCGTCCAAGTGCTTCTTCAAACTCATCAAGATAACGTGCTGATTTTATCATATTTTCAACAAATTCATCCTCATTTGAATCAAGCACAAGATCTGCAAGATATCTCATCTCACCAATTAATACTTCACGTGAATGTGCTGTTTGATTGTTTGACTTTTGTATTGAATAGTAAAGATATGGGTTTTGTGATACAATACGACTTATCATATCAAGCATCAGGCTATATACAGGACTTGCAAAATCTCTTGACTTTTTAACACTCACACCTAATTTACGTATAGTTGATGCTATTGAAATGTAGGAAAAGTGTGTAAGTCCCTGTACAACACTCATTGTTTTATCATGTTCTTCTGGTGTTGATACAACAATTTTTGCACTTTTTTCTTTAAGATATGAATATACCCTACTATACCACATGTTACATCGATCTTCAATTGGTGTAAGTATTACTACCTGTCCATCAAGTGATGATATACGTGGTCCAAACATTGGGTGTGTTGGTAGTATTTCAACACCATCTGGTGCATATTTTGATAGTGCATCTGATGGCTGCATTTTAACAGATGTTACATCAATAAGTAGTGATCCAGGCTTTGCATATCCTGCTGTATCTGCTATTGTATCTACCATGTATTCAATTGGTACACTGTATATTACAATATCAGAGTTTTCTATAGCTTCGATATTGTCATCTGTGTAGTTTACTTTTAGTTTCTTTGCAACTTTCATTCCTGAGACTTTATTACGACTTGTAATTGTTACATCAAAGTTGTCATATCTGAGTTGTTCGGCAATCCATTTACCAAGACCTCTTGTTCCTCCTATAACACTAATTTTAATATCTTCATTACAAGTCATAATTTAATCTCCTTCAACCTTTTTTTTAATATCCATATACATGTAGCTTTTTTTGTGTATTTTGGATATCTTCTCTAAAAAAAATCTTTAATGAATATAATTTTCTTGTTTTTAGTATTATTATATTTCTATTTTAGTTGCCTTGTTTTTTCCATAGAATTCACTTACCACCTTTAGTAGTTCTGCTATTTTTGGATTTCCTATTAGTTCTATAAATGCTTCATATTCATTTAAGTTTTTAAGATATACTCCACGTTTTTTTAGTGGTTGTCCATTTACTGATGGATTTAGTTCAACAAATACTGTCTGGTAGTTTTTCTGTTCTGGAGTTTTTACTAGAAATACTCCCTCTACTGATGTTGGAATTCTCTCCCATGGCATTGTTTGTTCAACTGTTTTTACTAATATCTTTTTTTGTTCTTGATCCATAATGTCTGAATTTTTCACCTTTAATTAGTTTTGTAATATTATATTTTATTATTACTACTATAAAAAGTATTACTATTTAATAGTAAAAGTATTACTTATTGGGGGAGATAATATATCATGTGAAAATCAAAAATAATAATAACAATAATAAAGTAAGTGAATGTGCATGAATGAATATATTGAAAATAATCTTTTTGACTTAAAACTGATGGATCAATACATAGAAAAGTATGAAGATAATCTTGAAATTACAGATACAATAAATGAAGCAGTAAATAAATGGATATCAATGCTAAATTCCAAAGAACTAGAATCAGAACTAAAACACCACAAAGACTTCCACCATATCATACTTGAAGAAATATTAGGATATCCATATGACAGTTACAAATGTGAAGAAAACATAGGAAACAACAAACGCCCTGATGTAATACTATACGATAATAAAAAGCCATATGTTGCATGTGAACTTAAATCAACAACAACAAGATTTAATAAAAAAGAAGGAATGAATGCAATAGATCAAGTAACACTATATGCAAGTAAAAAAGAAGAAACAAAATGGGCAATAGTATCAAACTATGAAGAAATAAGACTTTTTAATCCAGCATACAATGAAAAATATATCTCATTTAAATTTGAAGAACTAACAGATACAACAATCCTAAAAAAATTTCTACTAGTTTTCAGTAAATTTAGTCTAATTGATGAAAAAATACCAATCAAACTACTTGATGAAACTAAGATAATTCAAAGACAATTTGAAGATAACTTCTATGAACTATTCTGTGAAACACGTCTAATGTTAATTGAAGAAATAAAACATCAAAATGATTCATTTTCAAATGATGAAATAATAAACTATGCACAACTTATTTTAAATAGATATCTCTTCATATGCTTTGCAGAAGCCCTATCAATAATCCCTCGAGTAACAAAAGACACAATTACCACACCAATTATTAATGAAAATCTATCTGAAGATACTATATGGCAGAGATTAAATGAATTATTTAAATTCATATACAAAGGTAATTCAAAAAAACAAATTTTAAGTTTTGAAGGTGATCTTTTTAAAGATGACCTATATAATAAATTTAAAATTTGTGATTTTATTAAAGATCCAGAAGTATTCTTCAAAGGCTGTTATAGAAAATACAAATTCAATGATAAAGATGTTGAAATTGAAAAGATTCTATCAATTTATGATGATGATGAAACATATGATCCAATAAATCCTATCTTTAGAAATTTACTTCTAATATCATCATTTGATTTTAGTACAGAACTTGATGTGAATATATTAGGGCATATATTTGAAAACAGTATTGGAACTCTTGATGATATTTTTGATGAAACTCAAGATGAAAATGAGGAAGAAGATGGGAATGTAACTCAAAGACAGAAAAATGGAATATTTTACACACCTGAATATGTAACTAATTATATGTGTAAAAACACTATTATATCCTATTTAAGTAAAACATCAGAAGCATTAAGTATTGCAGATTTAATTCAAGAATACCAAGATGATGATGAATTAGACATACTTGATGAAAAACTTAAAAATATTAAAATACTAGATCCTGCATGTGGAAGTGGAGCATTCCTAAATAAAGCAGTAGATATTCTTCTTGATATTCATCAAAGTATTCATGATTCTAAAAATTATTCAAAATCTAATCTTGATAAATGGATAGATAGTATTGAAACAAGAAAAAACATACTTCAAAATAATATATATGGTGTAGATCTTAGTGAAAACTCAGTAGAACTTACTAAATTATCACTATTTCTAAAACTTGCAAGTTCAAAAAATGTAAAAGAAGGATTTAAATTACCTGATTTAAACAATAATATAAAATGTGGAAATTCACTAATAACCAGACTATTTGACTGGGATGGAGAATTTAAAGAAATAATAGAGGGGGGGGCTTTGATGTTATTATAGGAAATCCACCATATTTAGGTTCTAATCATAAAGATGAATATCAAAAACAAAGAGAAGAATTAAATAAATCTGATGAGTATGAAACTTTGTATGGTAAATGGGATTATTATATTGCTTTTATTGAAAAAGGATTAAAATTATTAAAAGAAAATGGTGAATTATCATTCATTATATCTAATGCATATGATCATGCTGATTTTTCTATAAAATCAAAAGAGTGGATTTATAATAATTATCATTTCAAACAGCTGGATTTCTTTAAAAATATTAAAATATTCAATGATGCTAGTGTTGGAAGTACTATATTAACAATTCAAAAAAATAAAACTAAAGAATATACAAAAAAGATCATACATTATGAAGAATTTAATAATATAATAACTTCAAATGTTAATGAATTTGATAAATTGTTTATCACTGATAAAATATTTGATTTAAAAGAAAATATTGAAGAATATAATTTATTATCTGAAATATGTTTTATAAGTACTGGATTAAGGTTAAATTCGTCTGAAAAGTATGAAAAAGAATTTAATAAAAAGTTTAAAAAAGATAAAGTTTTATCTGATATTAAAACTGAAAGATGTACTAGAAAATATGTGGAAAATAAATTTATTGAACCGTATTTTATTAAAAAAATAAGATATGTTGAATATGGTACTGATTTAGTTCCTGAACATATATATACTAAGACTTTTCCTGAACTTTATATTTATCCTAAGATCATTTTTGGTGAAATGAGTAATTGTGCAATATATGATGAAGATAAATTATTATGTGATAATACTTGTACAATTTTAGTTCCTCATAACTCTTTAAAAGGAGTTAAAAATAGAAGTATTAATAGAGGGATTAAAGAAGCTAATAAGATTATAAAAAGTAGCTTTGGTAAAGAAAAAAACAGAGAAAAATTAGAGTTAATTTCTAAAAAATTTGAATTAAAATATATTTTAGCACTTTTAAATTCTAAAGCTTTCAAATACTATTCTAGTTCAAAAGCACGCCATACAGTAGAAAATAGATCATATATTTTAAATATTGTGAAGAATTTATTGATGAAGTTAATGGTTTTATTAATTATTTAAATCGTGAATATAATACCAATATTGATTTTTCTAATTTAAATATTAAATCTAAATTAAAAAGATATTATGATTTAGATTTTGATGAGTTCTTAGAAGAGGTTAAAAAGAAAAGTAAACCTAAATCTATTCTTAAGAAACGTGAAAATATTGAAAATTTAGAAGAAGAATTTAATAAAAGTAAGGAAATACTTCTTCCTCTTAAAGTTGAAATTAATAAGATAAATGATACTATTAATAGTGAAGTTTACAAGTTGTATAATTTAAGTGATGAGGATATTCGAATTATTGAAGCTAAATATAATCAAACATTAGTATAATTTTCCCACCTATACTTCTTTTTTTATAAAATATAAAAATTATGATTAACTATCAAATAACATAAATATATAATAACAACACTTTTTATGGGGAAGATGAATTAAAATGCAGATTAAAAAACAAGACAGAAAAAATCAACTAATAGAGGTAGTAGCCGAAAGTACAGATGATCTATGGCACCTATCACACATAGTAGGAGAAGGTGATGTAGTATCAACACTAACAACACGAAGAATACAAGATACAAACTCAGGAAAAACAAGAGCAGATCGTGGTGTTAAAAAGACATTCTATCTGACTGTAAAAGTTGAAAAAGTAAGCTTCCATAAATACACATCAAATCTACGATTTACTGGAACCATACAAAATGAAGTAGAAGATCTGATAACTGTAGGATCATATCATACAATAAATGTAGAAATAAACAAGCCAATAAAGATAATTAAAAACTGGGATAAATGGTCATTAAGACGACTTAATACTGCTGTTGATGCATCAAAAAGACCAACAGAAATAATTGTAGCAATAGAAGATAACACAACAGATCTTGGAATAATAAAACAATATGGAATAGAATACCGTGGACCTATAACTGGTGACATATCAGGAAAACGTAACATACAAAAAGATAGAAAATCAAAGACTATGGACTACTATGCTGATATTACATCCACCATTAAACAACTTGGTGATGTAAACAAGCTAATAATTGTAGGACCAGGATTTACAAAAAATGGCTACTATGACTATCTTCAAGATAAAGAACCATCTCTTGCTAAAAAATCAGTACTTGAAGCAACAGGTGCAGGTGGACATGCAGGAATAGAAGAAGTTCTTAAAAATGGACTAGTTGAATCACTCTCAAAGGATGCAAAAATAGCAAAAGAAACAACTGCTGTAAATAAATTACTAGAAGCTATAGCTAAAAGCATGGGTGATGTAACATATGGTAAAAATCAATGCCTTAGTGCTGCAAATATGGGAGCTATAGAAAAGCTACTTGTAGTTGATCATATGATACGAGATAACACAATACAAAACATCATGAATACAACAGAAAACATGGGTGGAAGTGTTGAAATAATAAGTAGTGAACATGACGCTGGAAAACAACTAGAAGCACTAGGAAATCTAGGAGCATTTCTAAGATATCCAATATAAATAAGCTAAAAATAAAATAATATAAAAAAAAGAGAATATAATCTCCCCTAAAAAAAAGAAGGAAGTTTAAAAGTATAGAAAGAAGAATTATTCTTTCAATTAACAATTTTTTTCCTTAAAATCTATTTTTCCCTAATATGTTTTTTAACAAAAGCAACTAAATCATTAAGACCATTTAATATACCGTCTGAATAATTAGCAGCAGCAGTTTGCATTTCATCATGATGTTCTAGTGCATATGATACTTTCTCTGTTATATCATCAACATGACTTTCAAGTACAGCACCATTAAATACTTTTGAAAGTGCATGATAACGACCATATTTTACACCAATAACAACAACTACTGGAAGTTTACATGCTATTGTTTCATGAAGTGTAAGACCATCATCTGTAATAACTGCAAGATCTATAAGATCATATAAATCCTTAATATAATTAATATATCCAAGATTTATAATGTTAGGATGATCAATAATTTCATCAATACCATCATGGAGAGGTGCACCAATAATGAAGATATTCACATCATCATTTTCCTCAGCAAACTTACGTGCAGCTTTTGCCATATCATCAAAAAGAGTAGATCCTGATGAGAAAAGTACACTTTTATGTTCTGGATTGAAATTTTCAGGCATTTTGTCAATAATATTATGGTAGTCACCATTTACAATATCTGTTTTTATTGGTGAATACTGCTTTTTAACATCATATTTTGATTCAACATTATCATCTGTAAATCTTGTTGACTCAGGAAGTAGAAGTGTTGGATTAAGCATAAGTGACATCTTAGTATCAGTAGGTGTTGCTGCAACACCAATTGATGGAACACCAGCAAGCTTTGCAGATAAACATCCAATAACAAGTCCTCCACCAATAACACCAATTACACCATCAGCATTTTGTTGTTTAATAAGACTACGACCAGCAAGTGCAGCCTTTATTGACTTAAATGCTGCCTTAATTAATGTCTTCTTAGATGCAGCATGTCCTCCTGCTGCTGGAATTGGACACTTAAGCCATTCTACATTACGTTTTTTAAAATAATATCCAGGTGCTGATGGATCAAGAACTACAGTTGCATCAATACCATGATCATTTAAAGCTTCTGTTATATTATATGCTGTTACTGCATCTCCACCAATACCTCGTCCTGTTACAAAAACTAATAACTTCATATTTCATATACCCTCTATTTGCTATATTCCCTTTAAAAAAAATAATAATAATTAAAAAAAATTCTTAAGTCCTTAATTTATTTATAAATTTCATTTAAATTTATTAAATCTAATATAAACTTTAGTTAATATTATTTATTAAAGTAATGTTATTATTTAATTAAAAACCATATTTAGGCTATTGAAATAAACAAAAAGTTTATATATAGAATATATTAAATTTATTTTTATATTTATAATAAAAATATTTTTGGGAGATATTAATAATGTATGAAGTAATACTAGAAAGAGAAGATTGTACAATGTGCGGAAACTGTGTAGAAATTGATGATACAATATTTACATTTGACTCAGATGATATAGCAACAATTATTGGTGCTGAAAGAGACGATGATGTAGATGAAATCGAAGTAGATGATCCTGAAGTATACAAAGAAGCAGCAGACAATTGTACAGGTGAATGTATAGAAGTTTACGATGAAGATGGAAATCCAGCATAGGATTATATTCTTTAAAAATTTAAACTTTAAAAAATTTTTACAACAAAAAAAGAGAAATTAAAATTATATAGAAAAAATATGGGATGAATAAATCCACATCCCTTTCAACTTTTTTTCTAATATAAAACTAGATTTTTTTTATAAACTTGAAATTTTTCAATATTATTTTATAATATTATTTATCTAAAACTATTTTTTTTAATCATCCAAATAAATAAATATTTTTTTTTATTTTAATACTTATTTTTCAAAATATTAAATTGTGTAGTATTCACCATCAGCACGCATTACCTTATTTAGTAATTTCTGATTTTCAAGAGATACAACAATATTATAAGTTCTCTTTGGTGAAAGTTCAAGATCTCCATATAAAAGAGCACCCTCAATAATATATCTTGGAGCATATCCTCTATATTCCTCGATTACATCACGTATTATTTCATAGGCATCCTGTTCTGTCTTATTTAACATATACTTTTCAAGTTCTGATTTATCCTCAACAACCTTAAATTCCTGATCTAAATCGTCATATGTTATTGTTTTTGAATTTAAATTAATACCTACAAAATTCTTTTTTTCAAGTGATTCAAGAAGATCAAAAACCTCAGTTTCAGATAAATCAAGAAATTCACGAATAGTATCAAATGACATACCAGTAGGATAACTATCTAAGTTATTATTAATTAAAAGAAGTATTTTATTTTCATTTTTTGTAACAATCTGCAATCTTAAAACCTACCCATGTATTTTTTCTTATAGATGTAAATATGCATTTTATAATTAATAATTCTTATAGTATTATAATAAATTTTAATGTGAAAATAGGGTAATTTAGAATATCTATACATAATTTTTATTTATAGCAAAAATAAAACATTAAATTATATGATCAAATAATTAAAAAATAGTATTTTAAATTCTATTTTTAATCAAATAAGTATAAAATTAGACAACATCATATACAAACAAATAAAAAATAAACTATATTTATGAAATAAGATGATTAAATATAAACTTTTTTTTATTATTATACTACTTTAAAAAAAAATTAACCAAAAAAAAATTGTAGATGGAGGCGAAAATATAGATGCTTGATATTTTATATGAAAAGGTAATTGTAAATCGAAGCCAGATAAATGAATTTTTTGACAATATCCGTGGAAATCTTGATGTAGATAAAATAAGAAGTTCATATAATGAATGCAGATTTGATAAAACAATACCAGATAAGACATTTGCAGCAGTAGATGGAAGTCTAAATAAGAAGAAACTAATGGCAGCATTTATCTATGCACTTTCAAGTCAGACAATAATCTATGATTCAAAAACACATATAACAAAACATTCACAAGCAGCAGATGTAAACTACATATCATCAACACAGACAAGCCATATCAACGATATACTCTCACACCAGATGAGCATACTAGAACTTAAAAGTACAATAGATACACTACAAAAACATCCAGAAATAGACTACATGCTTCTTGATGGAATGATCTCAGGAAAAATACTGTATCTATCAATAAATTATGAATTTCCTCAACAAATAGAAGATATGATACAGGATAAAATAGATGAAATTGAACAACAACTCGAAGATGGAAACTTTCCAATAGAGATAGTTATGAATGAAACAATAGTTAATGAAATAATGCAAAATGGAAAATTTAAGCCACAAGAGGAAAATGAAATAAAAGAACAGATAATAAAATATTCACAAACTCTTGAAGAACTTGCATGTATTAACTATCTTCTTGAAAACTATTCAGAAAAAATAGTAGGAGTATCAAAAACAAGCAGTACACATAATCAATTTGAACAAATAATACCTGATGCTGCAGCAGTTGAATATGTATGTCAAAATTCAGGATATACAAATCCAATTGAAAATTCAAATATAAAACCATTAAGACGTGTTACTACACAAAGACGTAGGACAAATGAATTTCCAAAATATAGAAGTCTTTCAGATAGAACATTTACAACATTCTTTACAAGAATTAACAATCATGGAAATGTCCTAAAAATTGAACTTCCATATAAGATATATTCAGATAAACATGAAACAATACAAACAATATTAAATGATCTTAATAGTATAAGTGTTGATGGATATCCATACATACTAAAAAAAGCTCATGATGAAGTTGTAATAAAACAAAGAGATATGGATTCTATAATGAAAGAACTTGGAATATTTGAAAAAACAGGACGAGACATGCTCGAATAAAAAAAAATAAAAATATAGTTGAAAATTTTAGTTAAAAAAAAAGTAATTAGTTTATGTGATTTAATATGACAGAAATAATAGGACGCTCAATAGGTGAAACAGAAACAGGAAGTCTGGAATTTATATCAAAGAAGCTATCTGCAATTGGTGAATATGTATGTATAGACTACAATGATATGACAGTACTTGGTATGATAACAGCAGTAAATAGGGGAAGTTTAACAATAGATTCAGATATACGAAATCCTGACCTTGTTGAAAAAATACATGCACTAGAAGGTGATCTTGAACACTACGTACGTGGATATATTATGATACTTGGTGATATTCATACACTTAAAATACCAAGAACACCAGCACCACCTGGAATTGCAATAAGAAAAGCAACAAAAGAAGAACTTGAAATAGTGTTCCAAAAACCTGACTCAATACGTGTTGGAACAGTACTTACACAGCCTGAAGTTGAAGTTAGAGTAGATGTAAATAAGATGGTATCCAGACATCTTGCAATACTTGCTATGACTGGTGCTGGAAAATCAAATACAACAACAGTGATAATAGATCAACTACTTGCAAAAAAAGGAACACTACTTGTATTTGATATGCACTCAGAATATGGAAGTATAGACTTCTCAAATGGTAAAAAGAAAACAATTGCACCAAAGATCAATCCTAAAGACTTGACAATTGGTGAATTTAAAAGTCTTATGCATATAGGTGAAAATGCTGTAAATCAGGAAAAATACCTGCGTGATGCATATAATCATGCAAGAAGTAAAGTAGTAGATGGACATAAAATCAACTTTATCAAGGAAATGGGAGAGTATATATCTGATCTTGCAAGAAGAATTGAAGATGAAAATAAAAAACATGAATCCATAAAACAGGTCAATAAAAAACATTATGAATCCATAAAACAGGTCGAATTTAAGCTTGACTCACTTGCAAAAAGATACTATAAACTCTTTGATTCAAATGATGAAGCAGATATTGTTGAACTTATAACACCAGGACGTGTAAATATTATCTCACTTGGAAGTGTTGATGAAAGAAGTGTTGATATTATTGTAAAACATACACTTACAAAGATTCTAAGACAACGTAAAAGTGGAGAACTTAAAGTTCCAGTATTTTGTATAATAGAAGAAGCACACATGATAGTATCAGAGAGACGTTCAACAGAATCAAAATATATTATAAGTAAAATTGCACGTGAAGGACGTAAATTTGGTGTAGGACTGTGTCTTGTAAGTCAAAGTCCAAAATCACTTGACTCTGAAACTCTCTCACAGGTAAATAATCTTATAATACTAAGACTTGTTGAGCCTAATGACCAGAAACATGTACAAAATAGTAGTGAAAGTTTAAGTTCAGATCTGCTCAAACAACTTCCATCACTTAACATTGGTGAGGCAATACTACTTGGGCAGATGACAAATATTCCAACAATGGTAAAGATTGATGAATTTGAAGGTAAAGTTGTAGGAACAGACCTGGACATACTAAAAGAATGGCAAAATAGTGTAGTTGAAGAAGAAGAGGAAGAAGATAGTCAATTTGACTTTATAGATGATATAGGGATTTAAATGATGAAAATAGCACACATGGCAGACACACACCTTGGACACAGACAATATGGAATAGAAGAACGTGAAGATGACCTTTATGAGGCATTTAAGAACGTTATTGATGATATGATAGAACGTGATGTTGATGTAGTTCTACATTCAGGTGATCTATTTCAGAATCCAAAACCACAGATAAAAGCAATACTTGCAGCAAAAGAAGGATTTGAAAAACTTAAAAAGCATAACATACCAGTATATGCAATTGCAGGAAATCATGACATAATGCGTAAGTCTGGTACAAAAATTCCACATGAACTATTCATTGATGATAATTTCCATGTACTTACAACACGTAAAAATCACGTAGTAGTTAATGGAGAAGTCTTTATTGCAGGACTTCCATTTCTTCAAAGATCAGAAGAAAAAGTTATAGAAAGACTACTTGAACAAATACAGGAAGCATCACAGGGTTATAAATATAAAATACTCATGCTTCATGGTGGATTGGAGAAATTCAATGAAGGTACATTTGAATATGAATTTAGTAACAAAGCATTACCAGAGGGATTTGACTACTTTGCAATGGGACATATTCATCAGAAACTAACAGGTGACTTTAAGGGTGCTGAAGTTGCATATGCAGGATCAATTGAAAGAATTGATAAAAAAGAACAACTAGATCATCAAAATAAACCAAAAGGATACAATCTTCTAACACTAAGTGATGGAAAAGTTGAATATGAAGAAATTGCAGTACCACTAAAGCGTGAATTTCTTATACGTGATATAGAATATCCTAAATTTGATGAACAACTAGAAAATCTTGTTAATGAAATCACCACTATTAATGAAAAAACAAAACAAAACCCAATACTTCACCTTACAATTAAAGATGGAAGATTTGAAAAAAGTGAAATATCACCAATACTACACAAAACACTTGATGATATAACACTAACACTTAAAGTTAAATACAGACCTATAGAAGATGAAGAAGAGGAAATATTTTCAAATGTTGAAAAAGAACATCTTACACCTGAATATTTCATTAATGAAAGAGTTATGGCAGAATTTGAAAATGAAACAATATCAAGATATGCAGTTGACTTATATGAACAACTAGCACAGAAAAATATGGAAGAATCTGGAAATCTAGCATCAAGGCTATATAATGAAATATATAATGAAAACTAGAAAAAGGGGATTATTGGTAAATGATATTAAATAAACTTGAAATTGAAAACTTCAGATCACACAAGGATACAACAATTGAATTTCCACGTGGAATAACATTAATAGTGGGAAAAAATGGTGCTGGAAAATCATCAATACTTGAGGCAATAAGCTTTGCACTCTTTGGAGAGATTAACACATCACTTGATGAGGCAATACGTCAACCATCAAGTAGTAGTGATATTGTAGATAAGATGAGTGTAAAACTTACATTTGAACATGGTGGAAAAACATATGTTGTAATGCGTCAAAGACGTAAAAATAAGACAACTGTAAGACTTACAGAACTACTAGATGGACACATTAAGCTTATCTCAGAAAAAGTTAACGATGTAAATAATGAAATAAAAGCTAAAATTGGTCTTGATAAAGAATCATTTAAAAATGCTGTATATATAAAACAGGGTGAAATTACAAAACTTACAGATGCCACACCTGCTGAAAGAAAAGAACTTGTATCTAAACTTCTCAATATTGAATCTGTTGCAAAAGCATATGATAATATGAAGGGAGTTATTGATGACTATCAAAAAGAATATGAAAAAAATACTGGAAAGCTTGAAAGCTATACACAAAAACAGGAATCAGAAACTAAGACAAAATCTGAAATTGAAACTTTAGAAAAGATTATTAAAGAATATGAAGTTCAACTTAATGAGTATGAAAAGTTACGTGATGAAAACATAAAAATAAGAGATGAACTTGAAGATAAGAAAAATAAGTATGAAAGAGTTGAAATAGAACTTAGAAATACAAAAGCTCATCTAAATGAAAAAGAATCATTACTTAAAGATTCTGATGAAAGACTTAAAGAGATTAAACATAAAGAAGAGTTAATTAAAAAGATAGAAGTTGAAATTAAACCACTACCTAAACTTAAAGAACTTATAGAACTTAAAAATGCAAGAGATAACGATATTGAACATCTTAAAAATATAACTAAAAGTATTGATGATGTTGAAAAAAATAAGAAAATTATTGAAAAAACACGATCTGGACATGAAAAATACACATCATTAAAACAACAACTTGACATAAAAGAAAAACAACTCAGTGAAGTACAACTTGAAGTTAATGAAAATTCTAAAGTTAAACATGAAATTGATAAGTTATCTGAAAGATGTGATGATATATTTAAAACTATTGCAGGTGAACTTACAGGTAGTATGAAGTTATTTGATCTTAAAAAGCCATTTCCAAGTCCTGCATTATATGATGAATTTCTACTAGAAGAAAAACAAATAACACAAAAATCAATTGATGATATTACAAATACAATCAATGAAAATATTGCTAAGATCCGATCATATGAGTCAATTATAAAAACAACACAAAAATCACTTGAAGATCTCAGGAAAGTTGAAGGTAAATGTCCTATATGTCAATCTGAAATTACACATGAAAAACACGCACAACTTCAAGATGATTATGAATCAGAAATTAGTCAAAATAAGCAGTTAATAGTAAAACTTGAAGATACAAATTCTAAACTTAAATGTGACCTTAAAGTAAAACAGGAGTACTTAGATAAATTATTAAGTGTTAAAATTGATGTTATTAAAAGCTATGATGAAGAATATAGAAAATCATCAAATGAAGTTAAAGAAAAACAAAAGCTTCTCCCTGAAATTGAAAAAGTTGAAGCTAAATTTATACAGATGCAAAATGATATAGCATCTATTAAAGTAGAGATTGCTGAACTTGAAGATGTTAAAAAATCATATGATGTAGCATATGGTATAGTTGCAAATAGTAGTAGTGATTATGAGGCTAATAAACTAAAAGAAACACAGCTAAGATCAAAGATTGAAAAAGCAAAACTAAAAACTGCACACCTTATGAGTGAAGTTCAAGTTAGGGATAATGTTGAAGTTAAAGTTCAATATCTTGAATCAAGAAAAGATGAGTTAAACACCCTTAAAGGTGAAGTTACAAGAAAAGATGACATCCTCAATCAACATGAAGATACTCTAAAACAAATAAATAAATTAAAAGATAAGTATTCAAATTATAGTACAGAAATTAATAAATTACAATATGATCCTAAAGAATACGAAACAATTAACAGTACATGTACATCATACAAACAAAAATGTGAATCTTTAGAAAAAATTCTCATTGAAAACAGAACAGAACTCAGAAAAGAAAATGAAAAACTCACAGAAATAAAAGCAGAACTAAAAGCTCTCGATGAACTCAGAGATGAAAACCAAAACCTCTATGACTACATAAAACTACTTAAAGAAATACGTGAAATCTATGGAAAAGATGGAATACAAAGTGACCTAAGACGTGCTGTAAGACCAAAAATAGAAAAACGTACACAGAAAATCTTTGATGAATTTGGATTTGACTACTCAGAAGTAACACTAGATGATGACTATGAAATAACAATAACACGACAAAGTGAAACACTAACAACAAAACAACTCAGTGGTGGAGAAAAAATAGTAATAGCACTAGCACTACGCCTTGCAATAGCAAGAATACTATCAAATAGAAACAAACTATTAATACTTGATGAACCAACAATACATCTTGACTCAGAACGTAAAGAAAACTTGCTTTACATCATCCAAAAAACAAGTATTGTATCACAGATGCTTGTTATAACACACGATGAGGAAATGGAATCATTATCAGATAACATCATAAAAATATCTAAAAAAGATGCAATATCATACATTGGTGATGATGAAGACGAAAGTATGTAAGTAAATAAGATAAAATTAGTACAATAATAAGTAAGTATTAATAAAAAATAGCTTGAAGTTTAGGTTTAATATATAAAAAAAGGAGAGGTTTAGAATAGATTTTTAGTAGTAATGGAAGTAAATACTAGTATAAATAAATTTTAAACCCTTCAAACTAGCCTAAAAAGAATTCCACACCCAAAGTAAAAATCATTTAGTTACTCTACTCTTTTTTTAAAACTAAAAAAGAAGAAAAAATATTTTTTTTTTCTTATCTTTTTAAAAAAATATTTTAGAAGAAAATATTTACATTATGTTATATTTTTGTAATAATAAAAATTCTTCAGTTGTTAATTTTTTACCATCTTTGAATTTTTGGAAGATTTCTTCTGCTTCTTCTTTTTCTTTTGTTTCATCAGGTTTTCCTTCACCTTTTCTGGATCTGGATGATGATTTAGCTTGATCCATGAATTTGTTAACTTTTCTAATTTCTGTTAATTTAGCTTTAACTTCTTCATGTTTAGCTGTTGCTGCGTTTCTTGAGTTGATGAACTCTTTGTGTTTTTCGTCAGCTTTTTCTCTGATTCCATCGATTTTGTTGAATGATTCAATCATGTCTTCGTGTACTGCTTGTGCTTTGTCAGAAAGTTCTACTACTTTTTGGTGGTATTCTTCTGATTTTTCTTTTAAGTCACCAGCTGATTCTTCATCATCAACATTTGTCTGGATTTTTTTGAGTTGTTTTGTTAAATCAGATACTCTTTTTACAAGTTCATTTTCTTTTCTGATATCTAATACTTTTGTTTGTATTGTTTTATCGATTTTGTTAATTTCAGCTTGTATGTTTGAGATTTCTTTTTTACCGGAACCCCATTCTGATTTTTTGAGTTCTTCATTACATTCGTTTCTTAATTCTTTGAATTTGCGAACTTCTTTGTTGATTTCGTCTCTTTCATTTCTTTTTTCAAGTGCTTTGTTGAGTGTTTCTTTAAGCTCTTGGTTTAATTTGTCACGTTCCTGTCTGAATGCTTTTGTGTTTTCATTCATGTTGTCACGTACATTTTTGAGTTCTGTGAGTTCTGCTTCAAAGGTTCTTTTTACTTGTAGTAATTGTTGGAAGTTTAATTTGGAGTAATCCATTGCATCTTCCTGTTCTTCTGGTTGAGCTTCAGCATCTTTTGCTTCTACTTCTTCAGCTTGAACTTCTTCTTGTGCATCTACTTCTTCTACTACTTCTTCTTTAGTTATCTTTTCTTCGTCTGTCATTATATCAAGTACCTTCCTTAGGTCTTTTTCATTGATTTGAATATCGGCGTGTTCTTTTAATATAGGTTTTGCATTGTATGCTATTCCAATTTTAGCTTGTTTTATCATTTCAAGGTCGTTTGCCCCATCTCCAATTGTCACACATTCATCTAAGGTTATTCCTAGTTCGTCAACTAGGCCTTTTAATACATCAACTTTGTTCTGAGTTACAAGAGGTCCGGATACTTCTCCTGTGAGTTTGCCATCTTCTACTTCAAGTGTGTTATAGAATGCATAGTCTGCACCTATCCATTCTTTTACTTTTAATGCTATTACATCAAAACTTCCTGTAATAATTGCTATAGTATATCCTCTTTTTTTAAGTTCAGCTGCTGTCTCTTTAGCACCTGGATTTAGGGATATATTATTCATTTTAGCATCAATATCATCAACACTTATACCTTTAAGTATTTTTACGCGTTCTCTGATGGATGTTTCAAATGGAATTTTACCTTGCATTGCTTGTAATGTTATTTCACTTATTTGTTCTTCATTACCATTTATTTCTGCTATTTCATCTATTGTTTCTGTATCTATTAAAACATTATCTAGATCAAATACTACCAATTTAATCAAAAGATCACCAATATTTTTTTTAATAAGAATAAAACTTAGAATAAAATTCTATTCTAAAAAGCCTTATTAAATATAATATTTATCTTTTTATGTATATTCTTTTTTCGATTTTTTTCAAGATATTTATCATTTTATAGGGCTTAGCTATGTTTTATTTTATTAAATATTTTGGAGATTATGTGTGGTGTTTATGTTTTATTCTGGAGTATAAATAAATTAACTCATTTAATATTGGATCATTTATACCTAATTATTCTTCAATTAAGTATAATTCAATTAAGCGTTCTTTTGTTTTTTGAACACCTAATAATGCTTGATCAGCTGTTTTTGCTCCAGTACATACAACTTTTCCTGAACCGAATAATAGTAATACTACTTTTGGATCTTCAAGTCTGTATACTAATCCAGGGAATTGTTCTGGTTCATATTCTGTATTTTCAAGATCTAATGCTACTGCTTCTAGGTTTAATACTTTTCCTAGATTTGCTGATGCTACGATGTTTTGAATTTTTATTTCAAATTCTTGAGGGATTTCAGGATCGAGTTGTCTAATTTTATCCACAGTCATGTGAATTGCTTTCATAGAATCGTCGATACATTTTGCCCCTGTACATACTAATTTACCAGATCCAAATATTAAAGCAGCTGTTTTAGGTTTTTTAAGTTTAAATACAAGTCCAGGGAATTGTTCTAGGTTGTATTCTACGTTTTCTAAAGCAGGTGCGATTCTAGGTAGTTCTAAGGATTTACCTAGTGTTGCGGATGCTACTATATTTTCAACTTTTATTTTTACATCTGCCATTATTTCTCCTCCATTGTTGTGATAAAAAAAATTAAGCATTTTTTATTATTTTATTGTATAAATTTATACTTCAAAAAATTCGTGATTTAAAAGACTAATTTATAATATAATTTAATTTAACTTCTCTAGAATAGTTTAATTTAAATTTAAAATAATATTTATAAAAATAATCTTCTTAGAATTATCTAATCCATTTTTGGGGTTTAAAGAATCCAACTCATCACTCATCTTTCTCTCTATGCTTATTTATTATAATATCTATTTAAAAAATACAAAATAACATATTATGTCTTTATTTATGTACTTTTTTATTTATATATATAACTATATAACTTATGAAAAAATTAAATAAAATTATACTTATCTTAATACTAGAATATACTATATAAGAGGAAATTTGATAATATGATAGAAATTGAAATAAAAGCAAAAATTAATGATTCAAAAAAAGCAATGGAAGATCTAGGCAAAATTGGTGCAACATATTCACATACAGAAAGACAACATGACATCTACTTTAATGCACCAGATAAAGATTATGCAAAAACAGATGAAGCATTAAGAATACGTCAAATTCCTGATGGTGATGACTTTAAACGTATCCTAACATATAAAGGACCTAAAATCAACTCAAAAAGTAAAACAAGAAAAGAAGTAGAAGTTGAAATTTCAGATGTAGATGCTATGAATGAAATACTAGTAAATCTTGGATTTAAGGCATCTGCAATAGTATCTAAAATTAGACGTATATTTAACTATGAAGACTATACTATCACACTTGATAAGATTGAAGAATTAGGATACTACATGGAAATAGAATATGTAACAGATGATGAAGCTAAAGTTGATGAAATGTGTGATAATATAATGGGAGTATTTGAAAAATTAGGTATTACAGATGGTTTTGAAAGAACCTCCTATCTTGAACTTCTAGAACAAGTTAAAGATGTATCAGTTAAAGATAATGAAGAATAAATAAAATTACATCATTGTCCACCATATTTTTTTTTATTAATTTAGTTAGTATTAATTAAAAGATTATATAATTTAAAAAATATAGAATATACTATTATTAACTAATAAAATATATAAAAAATAATGTTATAATTTTAGTGTTAAAAAAAAATTCAATGGGATGGAATTTAAAAAAACACATATGAAAAATGATAATATTTCATTTTTTTAAAAACAATTTACACAAATTAAATCAAGGGATGGTAAACCAATGGATAGATTTGTAAGTATATACAACCAAGAAGTAGAATACGATTTTCCTAAGAAAATAAACATATACGATACAACTCTAAGAGATGGAGAACAAACACCAGGTGTATTTTTCTCTGTTGATGAAAAATTAGAAATAGCACATAAACTCGATGAACTTGGAGTAGGCCAGATTGAAGCTGGATTTCCAAGAGTTTCAGAAAATGAAAAACTTGCAGTAAAAACTATTGCAAATGAAGGACTTGATGCAGGTATCATATGTCTTACACGTACAAAACAAGAAGATATAGATGCAGCTCTTGATGCAGATGTTGATGGAGTAATTACATTTATGGGACTATCTGATCTTCACCTAGAAGTTAAGATGAACAAACCAAGAGAAGAAGTAAATGAAATCTGTATGAATGCAGTAGACTATGCAAAAGATCATGGACTATTTGTAGCATTTTCAGCAGAAGATGCAACAAGAACAGAACTTCCAAAACTAATAGATATCTACAAACAAGCAGAAGAACATAAAGCAGACAGAATACACATCGCAGATACAACAGGATCAATAAATCCATCAGCAATGAGATATCTAGTACGTAATATTAAAAAAGAAATCAATACAGAAATTGCACTTCACTGTCACAACGACTTTGGAATGGCAGTAATTAACTGTATTGCAGGACTTCAAGAAGGTGCATCTGCAATTTCAACAACAGTAAATGGAATTGGTGAAAGAGCAGGAAACACATCACTTGAAGAGCTAACAATGGCACTTAAACTATTATATAACAAAGATCTTGGATTTAAAACAGAAATTATCCATGAACTATCAACAATTGTATCAAAATATAGTGAAATACCAATAGCAGACAACAAACCTGTAGTTGGAAATAACATATTTAGACATGAATCAGGAATACATGTAGATGCAATACTTAAAAATCCACTAGCATATGAACCATATGTACCTGAAATGGTTGGAACAAAAAGACAAATTGTACTAGGTAAACATTCAGGAAAAGCAGCAGTAGCAGAAAAACTTGACACATTAAATATAAAAGTTGACGATGCAAAACTTCTTGAAACTGTAGATCTTGTTAAAAAAGAAAGAGAAAAAGGAGAAAATATAACAAACGAAAAATTCAATGAAATACTCCAAAAAGCAAATATTGATGGATGAGGAAAACATATGAATATAACTGAAAAAATACTGGCTAAATCTGCAAATAAAACAGAAGTGCAACCAGATGAAACAATAAATGCAAATATTGATATTGCAATGAGTCATGATGGTACATCACCACCTACAATTAAAGTATTTGAAAAACTAACAGACAAAGTATGGGATCCAGAGAAAATTGTACTTGTATTTGACCATAATGTACCTGCAAATACAATAGGATCAGCAGAATTCCAACAAGTAGTACGTGAATTTGGAAAAAAACAAAACATAAAAAACATGTACATACAAGGAGAAGGAGTATGTCACCAAGTACTACCAGAAATGGGACATATTAAGCCTTCAACTGTTGTTGTAGGTGCAGATTCACACACATGTACCTATGGTGCATTTGGTGCATTTTCAACAGGTCTTGGAGCAACAGATTTAGCATTAGTATATGCTACAGGACAAACATGGATTAAAGTACCACACTCACTTAAACTTAATGTTAATGGTACACTTGGTGAAAATACCTACTCAAAAGATGTTATATTAAATATCATTAAAACTCTTGGATCATACGGTGCAACATATAAGGCACTTGAATTTCATGGTGATACAATAGATAATATGTCACCTGATGCAAGAATGACAATGACAAATATGGCAATTGAATGTGGAGCAAAAAATGGTATAATGATACCAAATAAACAAACAGAAGAATATCTTGCAGCACGTGGTGTAACAGATTATGAAATTACAACACCAGATAAAGATGCAGAGTATGAAAAAGTATATGATTTTGATGTTGATGATTTACAACCACAAGTTGCATGTCCACACAATGTAGATAATGTTGAAGATGTAGATAAAGTAAGTGGAACTACAATTAACCAAGCAGTACTTGGTTCATGTACAAATGGACGTTATGAGGATTTAGAACAAGCAGCTGAAATTCTTAAAGGAAACAAAGTACATCCTGATGTTCAACTTCTAGTATTCCCTGCATCAAGAAAAATCTATCAAGATGCAATAGATTCAGGAATTATTCAAACACTCCTTGATTCAAATGCTATAATTTGTAATCCTGGTTGTGGACCATGTCTTGGTGCACATATGGGTGTAATGGATGATAATATGAGTTGTATTTCAACAACAAATAGAAACTTCCTTGGACGTATGGGTAGTGCAAAATCATTTGTATATCTATCAAATCCAAAAGTTGTAGCAGCATCAGCTATACGTGGTGAAATTACAAATCCTAGTGATATATAATTTCACAAATTTTACATAACCTCCTTTCAATTACCTTTTTCTTTAATTAAATTATTTTAAAAATCAGTAGTTAAAAAAAGTTTTTTATCTAAAAAAAAGAGAAGATTAAGGGTATTTCTCCCAAATTATTGAGAAAAATAGATTATACATTTTTTTTTATACTGGTGTTGTTTTAATATCAATATCTTCATGTGATTGTTTCATAATTTTATTTATATAGTATTTTGCATATACTAATGCTACTATTCCACCAATAAATCCACCTATTACAATTCCTCCATAGATTCCAAATTCACCAAGTCCAAGTGTTACAGCAAAGAGTATTGCAAATATATATTCACATACTGTACATCTAAACATTTTAATTACAAATGCTGTTATTCCTTTTCCTATTCCTTGGAAGAACATTACAGATAGTGTTCCGAAACATACACCATAGAATTTAAGTACCATTATACGTAGTGCTAGTGCTATGTGTGGTATCATTGATGCTGTTTGTTGATTTGTAAATGCTGTACATAGTTGTGGTGCAAATACTAAAAAGATTACTACAAGTATTGTTGTTATAGTTAGTGTTAATTTTAGTCCATATCCAAATGATTGTTTTAGTTTTTTGAAGTCTTTTGATCCATATGCTGCTCCTGCTACTGTAATTAATGCAAATCCTATTCCTGATATTGGTAGATCTACTACTTCAATTAGTCTTAGTACTGCTGCATATGTTGCAACTCCATTTACTCCTCCTGCTGTTACAAAGAGCCAGTTTCCTATTATACTTAGTGAACTAAGCATGATACATTCAATTGTATATGGTATTGCTATGTTAAATAGATCAAGTACTATTGCTTTGTTAAATTTAAAGTTACTGAGTGATAAGTCAAGATATATGTCTTTTTTATACTGTATCCAGTAGAAAAGTATTAGACAACTTATAAGTGTTGAAAGTACTGTTGCATATGCTGCTCCACTTATTCCCATGTGAAGATAGTATATGAATATTGGATCTAGTATCATATTTAGTATTGATGTTGCCATCATTGCATACATTACACGTTTTGCATTTCCTTCTGCTCTTAGTATTGCTATTGCAATGTTGTTATATAGTGTTATAAATAAGCATCCAAACTGTATATAACTATAATTTAATGCTGCTTGTGTTGCACTTCCTGCATTCATCCACATTAGTATTGTTGGTAATGCAAGACATAAGGATATTCCACATATTATTGATATTATCAGTGTTATTATCATTCCATGTAATGCCGTGTTATTTGCTTGTTTATAGTTATTTGATCCTATAAATCTTGCAATTAAACTATTTACTGCTATTTCTGTACCACTTCCCAGACTCATTGCTATCATTAAAAGTGGTGCTACAAATCCTATTGCAGCTAATTCTTCCATTCCTAATCCTGCAACCCATATTTCATCTGCTATATTGTATAATGTTACAAATAGCATACTAAATATTATTGGCCATGCTAATTTTTTTATTGCTGTTTTATGATCGCCCATTATAAGATCGATATTGTCGTTTGTCTCTGCCATTTTTGGATCCCACTCCTTTTATTGCATTAGAATAATTATTAAAAAATTTATTTTATTTAAATTAAAAATTATTAGTTTTAATTATCTATAAAAACATTTTATAGCGTTATGATATATAAACTTAAAGTAAAAAAGAGAAATTCATAAAATATTTAAAATTAATTAATTTATATAAAAAATAGTTCGTATTTAAACGTATTTTAATTTTATAAGAGTAAATAACAACTATTTAGACTAAATAAACAACCATATAAGCTATAAGTTATATGTTAATATTAAAAAAGTAGGTGTAAAAAAAGTAAAGATGAAAGAGTAAAGTGAAATTTACTCTTGTTTGTATTTAGAAATTAAATATTCTTTATTCAATTATAAGTGGAATATTAAGTATTGCCTCATTATATCTTTTTGACTCTCCAACTTTTATTGTAAGAGTTTGTTTTAGTGATGAAGATTGTGCAACCACAGGTGTTATATAATCAAAATAAAACACTCCATCAACTAGTGTAATGTTGGTTTTATATGTGATATTGTTAATTTTATAACATAACTTAACTTCTCCAACATAATTGTTATGTGAGTCAACAAGTGTAATTGGAACTCTAATACCACTATCACTCATAAGATAGAGTGTTGAGTTATCTTTAAGATAGATGTTATCTTTTGCAACTTGAAGTATTTGAGTTTGCATATTTGCATTCTTATTTTCATCACCTGAATACTTAATTGAAATTGTATAGTTTCCAGGATTAAATGTATATGGAATAGTATAATTTATCACTGCTTTTCCATCAACAACTCTAATATCTGACTGTTGTGTTTTTCCATTTATTTTAAATACAATTTTTCCTGTTGTAATGTTTTGATTTGCCATTTTTACTGATACAACTATCTTAATTGTATCTCCAACTTTTATTGGCTTTTTATTGTTATCTATACTTATTTTAATTGAAACATCACGTTTTGGAATCATTACTGTAATATTTTTATTAAGTATATCACCATTATTATTTGCAATAATATTTAATATGTAGCTATTATATCTCCAGGATGTTGGTATGTCATATATAGCTGTAAGTTTTCCATTTACAATTTTCTGATTTTTAATAATTGTCTTTGAATTAACTTTTATTGATGTTTTAGCATTAATATCACTAGGTAAGTTATATGTAACTTCTATTGTTTGATTGTTATTTATGAGTTTATATGTAATATCTGATTTTATAGCATTAAGTATAAGTCTTTGATTGTCAACTCTTACTGTTATATTAGTTGTATCGTTTGCAACTACTATATTTTCAACACTACCATTAATACTTTGGAAATTTTCATTATATGTAGCATTACATGTAGGATATATTACATCACGAACTGGAAGAGGTTGTGTAATTTCATTGCCATTATTTAATGTATTAAGTGTTACTTTTATGTGTGATTGTAGATTTTCAATGAGTGGTGTTGTATTCATAAACTTCATAACAACCCAACTATTTGGTGTTACTCCCATCTTTTTAAAGTCTGGATTATTTAAGCTCCACCAATTATTTTCAACTGATTTAATTTTATATCCATTATATACTTCTTTTGAAGTTTCTGCATCATCATTTAAAAACACATTATATTCAAGGTCAATAAATCCAACAGAATATATTGCACCACCACAACTTCCTGCACTATTTGAATCGTATATACAACGTCTTGATGTGATTGTTCCATAGTTGTTATCTACATCTGTAGAGTTAAGTGTTATTATTGCACCACCATTTATACCTGCACTATTTTCTGTAAAGTTACAATCAATTAATATAATATTACCATTTTCTTTTGCTGTCCATGGTATGTTTTCTATTGCTCCACCACTTTCACCTGCTGTATTTGATGTAAATGTGGAATTTATTGCTGTGAAGTTATTTGTATTTGTTATTGCACCACCCATATAATTTGCATTATTATATAGGAAGTTTGAATTTAAGACATTACATATTCCTGTTGTATAGATTGCACCACCATAGTATGTTTGTGCTGAATTTTTAAGAAACATTGAATTTTCAATATCTAATTTTCCAAATGCATTATATATTGCAGCACCACTTACTGCTGTATTTTGTATAAATCGTGAATTATTAACTGTCATATTTCCACGAATATTATAGAGTGATCCTCCAACATTATAGGTGTGATCAAGACGCATTAATGAATTATTAATATTTACAACTCCACCATTATTATATACTGATGCTCCCCATGATGCTGTGTTTGATTCAAATGTTGAATCTTTAACATCAACTTCTCCTGTTGTATAGATTGCACCACCTTTTGCTGTTCTATTAAGGCATGTGTTGTTTATTATATCAACACCAATTAGTGTGAGTTTTCCCTGGTTGTTTATTGTAGCTATAGTTTCAGATTGATGATTATTTATTGTTAGATTTATTAGTGTAAGATGTGAGTTTTTAGTTATATTAAAGAGGTGATCTGTTGAATTTGTTGAAATATATGTATTTGTTGTGGAATTTCCAATTATTGTCACGTTATTGTCAACTATTATTGGATCAACTTTGTAGTTTCCTTCATCGAGATTTATTATTGTATTGTTTTTTTCATTTACCTGTTTTTGTGTTATTGTTTTTGTTGAATCTTCTTTTTTAGATGTTTTTTGATTTGTATATATCCTATTATCTATGCTTTTATCTACATCAGCTGCTGTATTTATTTCATCTGTATGATGATCTTTAAGTTGAATATTATCTACTGTTAGATTATCACTACTTTCAGCTGCTGCTGTTGATATAAATATCATTAAAACCATGCAAAATAATAGGAAATATTTCTTATTCATTTTAAAATTTCTCCTATTTTTAGTTTTTAATTAAATATGATATTATATATAACACAACCAATATTTTAACTATTTCAATTTATTTAAAAAATTATAAAAAAAACTTTAACAATTATGGAAAACTAATATTATACTATTGAAAACTATTCATGTAACTAATATTTAATAAAGATAAAAAATAGAGTTAACAATAAGATAAACAATCAAAACCCTACTATATAAATTATAGAATTTGGAAGATTATTTATTATATCAAAAAAATATAAAGGAGATTAAAATAATGAAGGGAGTTATTTTAGCAGGTGGACATGGAACACGTCTAAGACCATTAACACACACCGGACCTAAACAACTAATACCTATTGCAAATAAACCAGTAATATTATATGCAATAGAAGATCTACGTGATGCAGGAATTACAGATATAGGAATAATTCTTGGAACAAATATGCCAGAGAAAATAAAAAATGCACTAGGTGATGGATCAGAATTTGGTGTAAATATTACATACATCATGCAAGGTGAACCAAAAGGACTTGCACATGCAGCAGCAACAGCAAAAGACTTTGTAGATGGAGATTCATTTGTAATGTATCTAGGAGATAACATACTAAAATCTGGAATTGAAGAATTTGTAGATGGATTTGATGAATCAGAATTTGCATCAAGACTACTACTTCAAGAAGTTGAAGATCCAAGACAATTTGGAGTAGCAGAACTAAATAATGAAGGAAAAATCATAAATCTTGTTGAAAAACCAGAACATCCAAAAAGTAACCTAGCACTAGTTGGAATATACCTATTTAAAAACAATATCTTCGATGCAATAGATAAAATAAAACCATCCTGGAGAAATGAACTAGAAATAACAGATGCAATACAACAACTAATAGATGAAAAACAAAGTGTAGATTCATTTGTTGTAGAAGGATGGTGGAAAGATACAGGAAAACCTGAAGATGTACTAGATGCAAACCAATTAATACTTGAAACAATAGACGATGACATCTCAGATGAAGCAATAATAGAAGATGATGTAAAACTTAAAGGACGTATCCAGATAGGTAAAAATACCACAATAAAATCAGGAACTGTGATAAAAGGACCTGTAGTTATCGGTGAAAATTGCCAGATAAAAGGATATGTAGGACCTTACACCTCAATTGGTGATAATACAGAAATTATAGAAACAGAAATAGATTCATCAATAATAATTGGAAATTCAACAATACACTCAGATAAAAGAATAACAGAAAGTCTTCTTGGTGAAAACTCAAAAATAATAACAGACAATGAAAGCTATCCAAAAGGAAGAAGCTTTGTAATTGGTGAAAACTCTATTGTAAAACTATAAAAAATAAAATAAAAATTGGAGGATGATAAGAAATGAAAGCAGTTATACCAGCAGCAGGACTAGGTACAAGATTCCTACCTGCTACAAAAGCACAGCCAAAGGAAATGTTACCAGTATTTAATAAGCCAACAATTCAGTATGTTGTTGAAGAAATTGTACAATCAGGAATTGATGACATACTTATAATTACAGGAAAAGGTAAAAGATCAATAGAAGATCATTTTGACAGATCATTTGAACTTGAATATACACTTGAACAAAAAGGAAAACTTGACTACCTAGAGCAAGTACAAGAAATTACAGATATGGCAGACATCCACTACATTCGTCAGAAAAAACAAAATGGTCTTGGTGATGCAATACTATGTGCTGAAAAACATATTGGTGATGAAGCATTTGCTGTACTTTTAGGTGATACAATTACACATTCAAAAGTTCCATGTACAAAACAATTACTTGATGTATATGAAAAATATGGTGGATCAACAATTGCAATAGAAACACTACCTGATGCAAAAGTAGAAAGATATGGAATAGTTGATGGAGTAGAAGTTTCAGATAACATCTATGAAGTTAAAAATCTTGTTGAAAAACCAAAACTTGAAGATGCACCATCAAACCTTGGAATAACAGGACGATACATTCTTACATCTGACATATTTGACAAACTTAAAAATACAAAACCTGGAGTAGGTGGTGAAATTCAACTTACAGATGCAATAAATGCACAAGACAACGTATATGCTACAACATTTGAAGGTGACATATATGATATTGGAAATACAGTTGAATGGCTTAAAAGTTCAATAGATATGGCACTTGACTCTGATGATCGTGACCTTATAATTGAATATATGAAATCAAAACTAGATAATTTATAAAAGAAAGGTTTTTTTTATATTCCCTTCAATATCTCCCCCATTCTAAATATTTTTACTTTTTTTGAAAATACTAAATTTAAGATAAATAATGAAAAAATAGTTTTTTTATTAAATTTGAAATTTTAATTAAAATAATAATAAAATAAGAAAAAAAATAAAAGAAGAAAAGATTTAATTCCATCTTCTTTATTTAATGTGTAATTTTTGTTTTTGAATAACTTTTAGGTGCATTTACACCAATTAAAAGTTTTTTCCATTGTGGATTATTTGAATTCCAGTAGTTGTCCTCAATAGTTGTTGATGAACCACTTACTGCTGTTATTGCATTTCCTGCATTTGTTGCATTGTTATCTATGAAGTTTGTTTTTGTAACTGTCATATTTGCAAGGTTTGCTATTGCTCCTCCACCAATATTTTTACCAGATACTTTATTTTTCATAAAGTCACAATGATATATGGTTGTATTTGCATGAGCATAGATTCCTGCTCCTATTGAAACATTTGCTGAATTTGCCTCATTCATGTTAAAGCGACATGATGAAACTGTTAAGTTTCCAAGTTCATAGTAGATTACTCCACCAAATGAATTTGTAGCTGTTGCTTTTGCCATATTTTTTGTAAATGTACAATTTACATAGTTTGAAAATGCATAATATCCTTGTATTGTTCCACCCATTACAGTTTTACTTTGTGCAAGGTTATCTTTAAATACACTACTATATGCCATCACTGCTGCATATTGAGTATATAATGCTCCTGCAGCTGATGTTACTCCACCATAGGCTTTGTTAGATTCAATTGTTGATAAGTTAAGATATACACCTGTTGCAAGACTGTTTATTGCACCACCAATTCCATAATCTGTACCATTTACAACGTTGTCTTTAAAGTTAGTACTTGTTACTACAAGGTTTCCATAAATACCTTTTATTGCACCACCAAGTGCTGTTTTTCCTGTTGCTTTGTTTGATTTGAAAGTTGATGCTTTAATTGTTAATGATCCATCTTGCATGTAGATTGCTCCACCACCAGATGAATTTGTTGCAACTGCACGATTTTCTGTGAAGTTTGAATTAATAATATTTGTTGTATTGTTAATTAAACGTAGTGCTCCACCTTCTGCATTTGTATGTGTGAGGGTGTTGTTTATAAATTCACAGTTTGTTATGTTAACTTCACCTGTTGAATAGATTGCTCCTGCTGATGAATTTCCTCTTGCTTTATTTGAGATAAATTTACAATCAGTTACATTAACTTTTCCATAGTTATGTAGTACTCCACCAGATTTTTCAATGTCTGATCTTCCATTTCTAAATGTAATTGATTTTACAGTTAAGAATGAATCACGTTTTGTAATTGTTATTATTGGTTTTCCTGATGCTCCACCATCAATAATTGTTTTTGCACCATTTCCAATGATTTTAACACTACTATTTAGAAGTATTGAATTTTCACGGTATGTACCATCAAGAATATGTATTGTTCCAAATGTTGCTACATGTCCCATTGCATAGTAAAGACTTCTAAATGGATGTTGTTTATCACCAAGATTATCATTATTTCCATTTGTTGATACATATACATCTTTAAGTGATGATATTGTAATGTTATTTACAGAATATGCTGATGCATAGTATTCATTTGCTTTAAGATTTGCAATAAATCTTAGTGTTAAACCACTGTATTTATATGGTGGTTTGTATTCAATTGTTGCTGAACCATTTTTAACTTTTGCTTTTCCAATAAGTGTACCATTAATTGTAATGTTTATTTCACCATTTTCTGCATAATGGCTTGTTTCATCCATTACATATACTGTGATATTTACTTTATCTCCTACTGTTACATGTACAGGTTCTGTTACAAGACGTGATGTAAGTCTTGTTACATTTACATAGTTTAAGTTGTTACTTGAATAGTATGATGCACTACCCATGTATGTTGCATTAAGTCTGTATACTCCTGTAGGATAACGTGGCATTATAAATGTATAGTTTGCTGCACCATCTTTTACTGTTGCATTTCCAAGATATGTTCCATTGAGTGTAAATACTACAATTCCACCATTTACAAGTACTTGATTTTTATCTTCTACTCTTGCTGATACTGTAGTTTGCATTCCACTTTTTGCATCTGTATATCTTGTTGTTGTTATTGTACCAATTTTTGTAATTTCCATTGTAGAATTAGTTTGACTATTTGCATATTTCCAGTTTCCCTGATATATTGCTTCTATTGTATAGTTTTTTGCAATATTAGTTTCTGGTGTGTATCTAAATAGTGCATATCCATTTGTTATATTTACTAGTTTTTGTGAAACACCATTGATTTTAAATAATACTTTTCCTTTATGTGCATTGTTTTTATTTTCATCAATTGGTGTTGCTGTTATTGTTACTGTTTCATTTATTTTTGATGTAATTTTTGATAGTGATAGTGTTGTTTTTAGTTGTTTTAGTGTGAGTGTTGCATTTTCTGTTGCAATATTTACTTTTGATGTTCCATTACTTATTACATTTACAGTGTAGTTTGTATAGTCAAATACTGATGGTATGGTATATCTGTACTCTGCAACTCCACGTCCATTTGTTGTTGCATTTCCTATTGTTACACCATTTACCTTAAATACTACTAGTGATTGTACAACTGGTCTGTTTAATTCATCAATAATTTTTGCATTTAGTGTTATTGTTGATCCTGCCTTTGTTGTTCTATCTGGTATTGTAATTGTTGAGTTTAGTTTTTGAATATATAAATTTCCACGTATTGTTTCATTTTTAAATTTATAGTTTCCACTATATACTGCATCAAGTCTGTATTTTCCTGGTGTGTATGATGCATTGAAATTATATCTTGCCTCTCCATTTACTACTTGTATTTTTGGTGAAATTGTTGATTTATTTAATTTAAATACAACAGTTCCTGTAGCATCTTTGTCAAGTTTTAATACTATATCACCACATGATAAGTATTTGATATTAGGATTTTTTAGGGCAAGTTTTGGATCTAAATCTTTTTCTTTTGGATTTAATTTAAGTGTTGATTTAGCAGATTGTGATTCATATTTTGAATCTCCAGAGTATATAAATGATAGTTCATATGTTGGATTTTGATATGATGTTGGTACTTCATATTGATATCTGATAAATCCTTTATTTTCTGCTACATTAATTTTTTCAGATACTGTTTTTCCATTTATCTTAAATACTCCATATCCTGTTGCATCACTATCCATTATTACGATAAATGTTGTATTTTCACCAGGTGTAATTGGATTATCACTTATTCTTATGTCTGGTATTTGTTTTACTGTTGTGTTTGTATTATCTGTGGTTGTTGTGTCATCTTTTGTAGTTGTTGTTGTGTTGGTTGTGTTATCTTTTTTTGGTGTTTTTTTATTTGTTGTAGTTGCAGTTTGTATGGTTTTATTTGTGTCTTTTGATTGTTTGTTTTTTAGTGAATAATGTTTTTGCATATCTTCCATGTTATGTGTTGAATCTGTATGTTCTATGGCCGAATTTGTATTTAATGTCATGTCTGTTGTATTATCAGCTGATGCTGCATTTATTGTTGACATGCCTAGGAAGATGAACATTATGCATAAAACAACCAAAATATGACTGTTTTTAATGTTAATAATTTAACCTCCTTTTACTTTTAATACTTGAAAAATATTTCTTCCATCCTTTTAAATATTCTCCATGAACTTTATTATAATTAAAGTAATATATATTTTTATTTACAAAATCTAGAATAGTTTATAATTCGCTTAAATACTAACTAGAAGCTTATTTTTATACCATTAAAGTTTATTTTAAAAATGTATCAAAAAACTACATAAAACATGATAAAAATGATAAATCATGACAAATTATCACCTAATTATATAATAAAAGTATGCAATTTTATTAATACTTAAAAAATTAAATATTATTTTATAAAAATTCAAAAACAATAATTTAATACACATTGATAAAATATCAATAAAAATTAAATTAGTATTGTGTTTTTATTATTAAACAAAAAACAAAGGAGGGAAATATAGATGTTAGATCAATTGATGCAATATGGAATACTTGCAGCAATACTAGTATTTGGTGTAAAAATAGGACTTGCATTAGGATTTTCAGGAATAAAAAAACGAAATGTAGGATACATACTAATAGCATATGCAGTAGCATTAATAGTACTATCATACCTAATGGAACCATACACAGACCAATTATACTTCTTTGTATACAACTACTCATCACAAATATTTGCAGTAATAGCAGTTGTAATTCTACTAACAGGATTTAAAACAATCTATGACTGGAAAGTAACAGGATCAGATGTAGGAAGTGCAACGTGTATGGCAGTAGTTGCACCATGTCCATGCTGTTTTGGAGCAATTCTATCAACAATACTCCTTGTAGCACCTATGACAACAATTCCTACAGTAACAATGGGTGCAGTATCATCATTAGCACTAGTTGCAGTTATGGGTTTAACATATATATTATCAAATAAAATAGTTGCAAAAATACACAGACCATATCCTATTGTACTTGGAGATTTTATGATATTTATAGGATTATATTTTGTACTATGTTTACTGATTTTACCTAATATTGAACTTTTAACATTAGGTACCCCAATAGAAATACAATCACTTGGTAGTGTAATTAAGATGGTTGTAGTAATAGCAGTTGTAATGCTAATTGGAGCAATATATACAAGACGTAATAATAGATTTATAAAATACTAAAAAAAGGGAATCTATTAAAAAAAATAAGAGAGAAAGTCTTATATTTTTAAATTAATTAAAAAAAATGGAGGCCAATTATGGCAAGCACAATTCCTGGAGGAGAAGCTTTATCAGGAATTTTGAATGTAATATCACAGAGTTTATTACTTCCAGTAATGATATTACTGGTTATATTTATTATATTTGCAATAATAGAGTTAGGATCAATAATTGCAGAATATACAAGTCGTAAGAAAATTACAGCAGAAGATAAAGAAAAACTTATAGAAAATATTACAATTTCAAAAACAAAAGAAGAAATAATAGATGCAATCAATAAATCAGCATTTTCAAAATATGATAAAGAACTACTATGTAAAGTAGCAAAACTCGACCCAGAAGCATATGATAAAAAAATACGTGAAGTACTAGCACGTAACCTTCTCGAAGATCAAGAAGGTAAAATAATACGTACACTTGAAAAAGATGAAATTGTTGCAAAAGTAGGATCAGGATGTGGACTTCTAGGAACAATTATACCTATGGGTCCTGGACTTGCAGCATTAGGTTCAGGTGATATGACAACACTTACATCAAATCTTACAGTTGCATTTAACACAACAACTACAGGTCTTGCATCAGGAACATTATGTTTTGTTATAGCAAAAATACGTCGTCGATGGTATCAAAAAGATATAGATGACCTTTATGATATAGCAGAAGTAATTCTTGAGGTGATATAAGATGTCACTTAGACGAAGTAGACTGCGTGGTGAAGTTGATGATACAGATCCAATGTCATCAGCTGTAAATATGACAGATATCATGCTTGTACTTGCTGTTGGATTTCTAATATTTGCTGTTATGTCAACAGGAGCTGAAAGTATATCTCAAGCACAACAACAGCAACAAAGTGCAGCACAAACAACAGAATTAGACCAGCAGACAACAGAACTTGACACAACACCTGAAGCTGTTACATCATCAGGTTCTGGTTATGAACAGAAAGGTACAGTATACCAAGATCCAAAAACTGGAAAGATGGTAATGGTATCATCTTAATAGTTAATGAGTGTTATATATTTACACTCATCTTCCAATAATCTCCTTTTTATAATTTTAAAATCCTACTTTTAATGATTTATTTCTATTTTAAGGTTAAATTAATCCGTATTTTTTTATTTACACATTTATAAAAGTTCTATTTAAATAAAATTATGTAAATTTTGCTACATAAATTAATAAAATAAATTTTAATTAAAATTTAAGAAACCTTATTAATTGTTTAGTATATAAATAAATAGTACATAAAAGATAAAAAATTAAAAAAACTTGAATAGGTATTAGTTTTTTATAATTTATGCAAATATCTTAACAAAATAGGTGAGTAGATGAAAACCACAAAAAAATTACTCATAGTTAGTGTAATTTTATTGACAGTTATGATAACAGGTTGTGTATCTGCTGCAGATAACAGCACAACAACATCAGATGATACACAAACTACAACCATATCAGATGATATTTCAACTACCCAGGCAATACAAACTACAGATACAGTTAAAGAAAAAACTGTAAAAAGTAGTAGTAGTGAAAATATCAAAACAAAAGACAATAAAAATACAACAACTAAAGTAGAAAATAAGGAAATAAAAAAAGATTCACAAAAAACAGTTGAATCTACTACTAAAACAACAAAAAAAGGTGCAAAATACGATGTAAGAAGCAGTGACTACGACCTCTATTTTGCATTTAATGAAACAACAAATATGACCCAGACAACAAATCTTGTAAGAGCTGGAGATACAATCAACCTACTTGGTGAATTTAAAAATGTAAACTTTACAATAGACAAACCAGGTATGACAATAACAAGTGAAGGACGTAATGCAAGATTATACAACTGTTCAGTTCTTGTAATGGGAATAAACTCATCAAATTCAACAGTTGAAAACTTAACAATAAACAACTCAAACTTCTATGGTACAGGAATACACACAAATGTAACAAAAAACATCACAATATACAACAATAAAATACATGTAAATGGTCCATTTGCATTTGCACTAGCTGCAGATTCAATGAACAACAGTTATGTATATAAAAACTACTTTGAAACATCAACACGTGAAGATACATTCCGTACACATACAGCAGCAGCATTTGGTTCATGTTACTACAACTTAATTAAAAACAACACAGTAGTAAGTGACTATGCAAACGGTATATACTTCTCAGTATATGGATCAGGAAAATTCCTTGGAGGATACTGTTATGATAACAACGTTACAGGAAACGATGTAACAGGAGGAGATACATCCTGGTCATACACAATCCAGATTATGGGAACCAGAAACATCATAGACAACAACAGAGTACGTGGTGGATATCGTGGAATATCAACACAGGACTTTACAAACAACACAATTATAAACAACGATGTTAATGGTACAAATGAAGGAATATATGCATGTGAAGGTGCAATTGTATTAAACAACTCAGTACGTGTAAATGGTTCAACAACAGGTATTACAGTTGGTGGAGATGGAGTACTTCTTGAAGGTAACTACATATCATCAAACAATGGAAGCTGTGTTGTAATAAGTGCAAACAACGTAACAATAAAAGACAATACAATGTGGTCAACAGACAGCTACTGTATATATTCAAAAGGTAAATATACCCAGATAAATATTACTGGAAACGATATGAGAAGTAAAAAAGCTGGAATTCTATTTAGAAAACAATCAACAACAAAAAGAATAAACCATGTAAGTGTAACAAAAAATAGAATTCAATCATATGGAGATTGTGCAATAGACTTTACAGAAGCAGGAGCACTAAATCCGGCAGATGTAAATATAACAGTTGCAGATTCAAATGCACTTAACTGTTCTGCTGGATCAGGACTTGAAAAAGCATATCTTCCACCAGCAGCAGGAAGTAGTGAAAATACATCAGATTCAAATAAAACATATGTAGTAACAGAAGATACATACTACCAATACTTTAATGATGATTTCTCAGTAAATACACGTAAAGTTCTAAAAAATGACACAATCATACTTCAAGGAACATTTACAAATAAAGACTTCCTATTCCCAATAAAAGTACATGTAATTGGAAGAAATTGTATAATAAATGAAGGTACAGTAAGATTTTCAGAAGATGCATCAGCATCAACAGTATGTAATGTTACAATAATAAACAAAGGAAATAAAACATACAATAGACATGGAATAGAATTACTTGAAGTAAACAACTGTAATGTTACAAACAACACAGTATACAACTATGACTTATGGGAAAGCTTTGGAATATGGGTATATTCATCAAGTGGATCAAGAATTACAAAAAACATAGTTGTAACATCAGGTGACTATGTAAATCATGGAATTTTATTATATGCATCAGATCTAAGTATAGTTGCAGATAATAAAGTACACCTAAATCAGTCAGCAAAACCAGTTCAATATGCTGATGAAATCATGTATAATGAAAAAATGGGAACAATAGGAGAAGTTCTACACAACTATGGAATACTTCTATTATATTCATCATATAACACAATTGAAAACAACAATGTAACAACAAAATCATTATTTAAAGAATACACATTCCCAACAACTGATTGTAAAAACAGTGTTGTAGGAATAGATGTATACTATGACAGTAACTACAACCTTATCCAGAACAACAACATTAATGTAGATAGTCTTGGACCATATGCATATGGTATGGGAGTTCTTGGAGCACCATGGGGAAGTTCAATAACTGCTATAAATGCAACAAACAACACATTTACAAAAAATAATGTAACAGTAAAAGGTGGATACTTTGCAACAGGATTTATTGCAGGACTTCACAGTGTATATACACTCGTTGAAGATAACCAATTTACAGTAAGTGCTGTACATAATTCTACACAAAAAGGTGACTATGTATATGGATTAACACTTGAAGCTGCAAGAAATACAACAGTAAGAAGTAATACATTTAATACATCAGGAGCTGCTGTATATAATGTAGAAATCTTTGATTCAAATAACAATGAATTAATAGGAAATGACTTCACATCAATTGGATCATACCTCTATGGAGTTGCAGGATACCGTGCATGTGACAATAAAATAATATCAAATAACTTCTCACTTAAAAATGCAAAATATGGAGATGTAGCAAAAGCAGTACATAGTGATGCAATACCATATGGTAATGCTGGAGTTCTTCTAATGTATGACAGTTTCAGAAACAATGTAACATTAAATACAATAAACTCAACAGCACCATACACAGTTAACCTTACAGTACAAGCAATTAACAACACAGTTGTTGAAAACTCATTAAGATCAGCAAAACTTATAGGTGATGCATCAGTACTTAATGATCATGCAACAAATAAAGTTGAAAGAAACTTCCTACATTTTACAACAGCAAGTATGTCACCAATTAAGGCAACAGTAGGACAACCATTTACAATAAATGGAGTAGTATCAGCAACAACAAGTGATCTTTCAAATATCACAGTACAACTTAAAATGGGAACAACACTTCTTGGAACTACAAAAGTAGCAAAAGATGGTAAATTCTCAGTAAAAGTAAATGAAACAAGCTTCTTTAAACCAACATCATATACAATTACAGCATATGTAACAGGTACAAACTTCCAAAATGCAACAACAACAGCAACACTTAACTTAAATAGAACACTTAAAGATCCAACAGTAACAGTTACAAAAGTAAAAGCACTACCTGGTGCAAATGTAACATTTACAGTAAATGTTGAAGGACCACTAAGTGATAAACCAGCAGGACAAATCATACTTAAATTAGATGGTAAAGTTCTAACAACACAAAATCTTACACTTGGACGTATAACATACAAATATAAACTTCCAATGAACATACAACCAGGAATACACAATATTACTGCTGTATATAGTGGAGATGATAAGTATTCACCAGCTGAAGGAAGTAACATCCTAGGTGTACTTACAACATCAGTAACAACAACAGATGCTAAAAAAGGTGCAATTGGAGATAAAATTAACATAACAGCAAAAGTTACATCAAATGGAGCAGCAGTAAAAACAGGAAAAGCAACAATAATAGTAAATGGTATGAATGTTGCAAAAGTAGATGTAGTAAATGGAAAACTATCATATCAATACACCATACCTACAAACTTCACAACTAAAGTATATAACATAAAAGTAAAATATGAAGGTAATGATACAATAGCAGCATCTACAGGAAACAATAATCTTACAGTTGTTGCAAAACAATCAAAAATTAACTTCAACACAACATATGCAACAGTAGGTGAAAATACCAACCTTAAAATCAGTATATCTGATATGTCAGGTAAAATCCTTGCAAAAGGTGGAAGTTTAACAATTAAAATTAATGGTAAACAACTTAAAAATCCTGATGGAACACCAGTTACAGGAAAAGTTGACTCAAAAACAAATCTTGTAGTATTTACATTTACAGCTCCATCATCACTTGTAGGTAAAAATAATGTATCATTTGCATACTCTGGTGATAATCAATTTACATCATCTGAAGGAACATTTACAAATGCACTTATTATAAATCCTAAAGGAACACCAACAAAAATCGTAGTTAATAATGTAACAGCAAAATATGGCTCAAATGCTACATTTAAAGCTACAATATATGATAATAATGGTAACCTTGTAACAAGTGGTAAAGTTGTATTTAAATTAAATGGTGTTACACTTAAAAAAGGTGGACAGCCAATAAAAGTTGACGTAGTAAATGGTGTTGCACAACTTACATACTTTGTTAAAAATACAGCAAAAGACTATAAACTTACAGCTGTATTTTCAGATAACAAAGTAAGACTTGAAAAACAAGTAACATTTAAAGTAATACGTGCAGATAAATACCTAAAACTTGATGGTATAATAACAACAGGCAACAGTGCTAAAATTACAGGTAAAATCTATGATGAATTTGGAAACCTCGTATGTGGTAATACAAAAGTAACAGTTAAAATCAATGGTAAAACAGTTCTTAGTAAAGTTGCAGTAGCTAATGGAACTATGAATATTAACCTTGACACTAAAAACTATAAAGATGGAGTATATAATGTTACAATTATTGCAGGTGAAAATAACATGCAAAATATGGTATCAAATAACACTCTTCTTATGAAAAATGTTAAAGATGCAATCGTTGTAATGCCACAAACTGCAAAAAGAGGAACAACCATAACTCTTACATCATATGTATTTGATAAAAATGCAAATCGTATGAGTACTGGTGATGTTGTTTATAAATTAAATGGTAAAACTATTGCTACAAAAACAACAGTGCAAAATGGTATTGCAACAGTACAATATACTATACCTGAAAGTTATTCAGCAAAAGATTATACTCTTACTGCTAACTACTCAAATGGTAGTATGAAACTTACAAATTCAACAGTATTATGTATTACTAAATAATTGAAATAAATTAGATAATTTATTTCTTTCTATTTTTATTTTTTTTTAAAATTTAATTAAAATATTAACTTATCAGCTATTTTTTAATAATTAAGTATAATATTTATTAACATTATAAGTATACTTAATGTAATCAATTAATTTTTATAAAAAATTTAATATGATTGATTATATCGTTTAACTAAAAAGAAGATGAATAAAATGGCAAATAAAAAAACATTAATTTTTGCTGCTATTTTAATTGTATTTCTAGTAGGAATAACTGCAACATCAGCAACAGATGATGTAGACACTCAAGTATTATCAGATAATAGTAATACACAAGATGTAGTATTAGCTGATAGTAATGCAGAAGATAATATTGCATTAACTGATAATATGAAGGAAGTACCAACAGTATCTGAAGCATCAGAAAAAAATATTAAAAAACCTGCTGTTACTTCAAAAGAGGATACAACAAAAAGTAGCACAAAAGACACAAAAAAAGATGGAGAAAATAAAACCTATAATGTAACAAATTCTAACTATAATAAGTATTTTGCATCTACAGGTGAAATACTCTCAGCAGTTAGTGCAAATTCAACACTTATATTAAGTGGAGAATTCCAAGATAAAGACTTTATTATTACAACAAATGGATTATATGTTACAGGAGATAACACAACACAAATTAACAATGGTAAAGTCTACATTGATGGTATGGCAAGTAATGTAACTGTAACAAATCTTAAAATTACAGTAAATAATGTTGATGAAATAGAAGCAGCAATTGATATTGAAGGATTAAATACAGCAGTATCAAATAATATCATACACATAACAAAAGATAATGGAAAAGCATATGGTATTAGAAACAATGGTGGAGAAAATGCTACAATTATAGGAAACCATGTTGAAGTATATGGACCTTCCATGGATATTGACTGGACTGGATCAGAACCAATGGCTGTTACAAGTGCTATAATATCAATATATGCAAACAATGTAGTAATTGCAAATAACACAGCAAAAGCATCAAAAGGTGAAAATGCAGAATCTGATTATTATGGTACAATTGATGCTGTTGAATTAAAAGGTGAAAATATAACAGTTGATGGAAACAGAATCTCTGTTGAAGGTGCAAGATTTGGATATGCAGTAAATGGTCTTGAATTTTCAAATTCAAACATTACAAACAATAAAATTGAAGCATATGGTGAACGTTACATTGATGGTATCCAAATAGGAAATGGAGCACATAACCTTTTAATTGCAAATAATGAAATTACAGGTGTATGTCAAAATAAAACCATATTTAAAGATGATAATGAAGCTATGTCATTTGGTATTATCTCAACAAATATGGGTGGAACAACTAGTGAAAACATAAATATTACAAACAATACAATTAACATGAATGCTACAATTGCATATGGAATGGAAATTTATGGTGTATCAAACAACTTAATATCAGATAATAAATTAAATCTTCAAAGTTCAGCATTTGCAATGGGTATTGGTCTTGCTCATTCAAAAGGCATTACAATTAATAACAACACAGTAATAACAAAAGGTAACAGTGGACTTAAAGTAAATGAAGTTGTTGAAGAAATCAGACCAGCAAACCATGGAATTCATGTACAACAACAAAGTGATAATGTAAAAATTACAAACAATGTTGTATTAACAGAAGATGCAGTAGCTGAAAATGCAACTGCAGTTCTTATAAATTCATCAGCAAATCCTATTGTTAAAAATAATGCTCTTGATACAAATACACAAAGTGGAGCTGATGCAATAGTTACAACAAATGTTACAGGAGCTACAATTGAAAACAATACAAGTAATAAAACAGGAAAAGCAAAAGCTGAAATTAGTATTGTTCTTCCAAGTGAAGCTGTAACATCAACAACAATAAAAATTAAAGCAAATGTTATTAATGAAGCAACAGGTGCTAAAGTAAATGAAGGAACTGTTGTATTTAAAATTAATGGTAATACTATTAAAATGAATGGTAAAAGTGAAATGAAAGTAACAAATGGTGTTGCTGAAGTTAGCTACTACCTTAATGGTCTTACAGCTAAATCATATAAAATTACAGCTACATATTCTGGTAGTGATAATTATGATGAAGCAGAAACTACATCAAATCTTAATGTATTAAAAACTAATATTTCATTTACTCCTAAAACAATCACAGGATATTCTGGTGAAACAATAAAACTTAATGAAACATTATGTGATGTTAGTGGTAAAACATTAATTGGTAAAAATAAAATTGTTATTAAATTAAATGGTAAAACATACTATAAAGGTACAATTGAAGATGGAAAATTAGATATTAGCTTAAAACTTCCAGATGGACTTAGAGCTGGTGTAAATAATCTTACAATTATAATTGGTGAATCAAACAGATACAACCAGGCATCAACACTTTATACAATTAATACACCAAAACAGGATACAATTATTACAATTGAACCTGTAAGTACATATGGTGCTGTATATACTACATTTAAAGCTACATTTAAAACAGCTCATACAGGTACAAATGTTTTAAGTGGTAAAGTTGCATTTAAAGTAAATGGTAAAACTATCCAGAATATGGATGAACAGGGAAATGTTATTAAAGAACCTGTTCGTGTAGTTGATGGTGTTGCTATACTTCACACATTCTTCCCACTTGACATGAAATCTAAAAATTATAATATTACAGTTACATACTCAGGTAACAACTATGCAAATAGTGGTCGTGAAACTTTAGTTGATGGACTTACAATATTATAAATTAAAAAGTATGTAAATATTGATTACTACATACATATCACCCCCCCCTCTTTTTTCTTATTTTTTAGATACTTTTTTTTGAATAATTCTATCCTATTGAAACTATCTTTTAACTAAATATAATAATGATTAAACATTATAAATTAATACAAGTAATCAAACAATTTTAAATATAATTTTAAAATAATTGATTAATTATCTAAAAAAATGAAAAAATGTGATTTAAAATGTTTAATAAAAAAGCTAGTTTTATATTCATAGCTTTAGTTATCATACTACTTTTTGCAACAACAATATCAGCAAAAGATGATACAACAAACACAATAATAGATCATGATACTAAAATAATAGATTATAATAATAACTTAGATGCTGATATAAATGTTGACACAAAAGAAGATGTAAAAACTAAAACTATAGATAATGATAATAACTTAAAAACTTACACAGAAAATAAAAAGACAACAAAAAGTCCAAAGAAAAATACAAACACAACATCAGTTGTAACAAATATGAATTATAATAAATATTTCAGCTCATCTGATGGAAAAATACTAAATACAATAGATGAAAATTCAACAGTTATACTTAGTGGAGAATTTACAAATAAGATATTTAAAATTACAACAAAAAATCTCTACATAACAGGAGACAATACAACACAAATAAGAAATGGACGAATAATACTTGACACAGGATCAAATGGAACAACAGTCGTAAATATCAAAATTAACAATACAAATCCCTCAGATACAATAAATGATGCAATTGAAGTAGTAGATAGTAATATAACAATAGCAAACAATACAATCTACATGGAAAAAATAAGTGGAATAACATGTGCAATACGAAACTATGGAGATAACAACAAGATAATAAATAACAATGCAACAGTATCAGGACCATGTTCAAATATAAACTGGGCAAGTGGAAGTACAATAGCAGATACAATAACAATAGCAATACAGTATGGATCTAATATTACAATAGAAAACAACAACGTAGCAGTACTACAAACTAAAAATTCTGCAAGTGACCCCTATGGTACAGTAAATGCTATAATGGTAAGTGGTGAAAATATAAAAGTTGCAAACAATAACATAACAGCAAATATATCACGACTAGTATATGCAATAGATACAAAATCTGCAACAAATATCACAATAATAAACAATAAAATCAACCTTACAAGTCAAAGATATACAGCAGCAATACAAGTAGGTGATGATAGTAGAAATGCATACGTGGCAAACAATGAAATATACTCATACTGCTACAACACAACACCACAAACAACTTATGATGAGGCTATATCATATGGAATCATAGCATCAAATATGGGTGGAACATTCTGTGAAAATGTAGTAATAAATAACAATACAATAGTACTAAATTCAAGAGTAGCATATGCAATTGAGGCATATTCAACAAAATACATCAATATTACAAACAATAAACTAAATGCAACAGGAGCATATGCAATGGGAATAGGACTATCTGATAATATCATAAATCGTATAGATGGAAATATAATACATACAACAGGTAACAGTTCAATAGCTATAAATCAGGCATATGAGGCAATAGATCCAGTAAATACTGCAATTCACATACAGCTTGGATGTCATTTTACAAATATTACAAACAATAAAATTAACACAACAGATGCAAATAATAAATCATTAGGTATTAATTCATCAGCATCAAATGATGTTATAATAAAAAATAATAAAGTTGACACAAATACAAAAACTGGAAGTAATGCAATAGTATATACAGGTAGTGATGTAGTAGTTGAAAATAATACAAGTTCAATTACAGGAAAAAATAAGGTAGAAATAAAAATTATACTACCAGATAATTCTGTTACATCAACAACAATAAAAATAAAAGCTGAAGTATTAGATGCAAATACAAAAGCTAAAATAAATAGTGGTAGTATTATATTTAAAATCAATGGAAATACTATAAAATTAAATGGTAAATCATCACATGCCATAAAAGATGGTGTAGCTGAGGTTAACTATACACTAAATGGATTAACTTCAAAAAACTATACAATCACAGCAATATATTCAGGTAGTGAGATGTATGATGAAGATGAAAATACAACCACATTATCTGTTTTAAAGACAAATATTACACCTACATCTAAAACATTAAATTCATATTCAGGTAGTGAAGTTCAAGTTAATGAAACATTATATGATATATCACAAAAACAATTACTTGGTAGAAATAAGATTGCAGTTAAATTAAATGGTAAAACTATCTATAATGGTGTAATTGAGGATGGAAAATTAAATCTTAAATTAAAACTTCCAGATGAGATAAGGGCAGGTTCTAATAATTTAACAATTATTATTGGTACTTCAAGTCGTTATAATAAAATTATTTTAAATTATAATCTTTCAATTGCAAAACAGGATGCTGTAATTGTATTTGAACCTGTTAAAACATACAATGAGGTATATACAACTCTTAAAGCTACAATAAGAACATCACATACAAATAAAACAGTAAATAGTGGAAAGTTCACATTTAAGGTTAATGGTAAAACAATTCCTAATATGAATTCTGATGCAACACTAAATTTAACAACTCTCAGTGTTAAAGGTGGTATTTGTGAAATTCACACATTCTTCCCATTTACTATGACATCAAAAGAATATGATATTATGGTAATTTTCTCTGGTAATAGTTTTATAGCACCGAGAAGTGAAACATTTAAAGCTTCACTAAAAATACTATAATATTACTTTTTTAATCACCACCCCTTTATCTTCTCCTCTTTTTTATTTTAATTAAACTTTATAGCATGTTTAACTAAAATTAGGTTTCTAATTTTTCTTTTCAATTTTTAATAATAATTAACTATAATATTAATAAAAGTTAGATATTAATTCATATAGTCAAGTTTATTTTATTTTAAATGAATTTCATTTGAATATTACAACTTCTATTAAATAAAAAAAAACTTAAGGAATTGATTTATAATGCTAAATAAAAAATCAAGCTTTATTTTATTAGCTTTATTAATTGTATTTCTTACAGGTCTAACAGCAGCAACTGCAGCTGACACAAATGATAGCCAAGCAATATCAGAGAGTGTCAATGTAGCAAGTGCTGATGTAATTAGTCAAGTAGATGTAACTACACAAACAAACGATGTAGTAACAACAACAGCTAATAAGCCAACACAAAAGAAAGCAATTAAAAATGAAAAAGTAGTAAAAAAAGATGATACTACAACAAACACAACAACAAATATTAATAAAGATAATTATAACACATACTTTGATAGTACAGGAACAACACTTGATACAATCAAAGAAAACACAACAATAATACTAAGTGGAGATTTTGAAGATAAAAACTTCCAAATCACAACACCTAACCTGTATATAACAGGTGATGATACAACAAACATTAAAAATGGACAAATCAGAATTGATGTAGCAGCAAGTGGTGTAACACTAACAAACATAAAAATAAACAATACAAACATAACATCATTTGATTCATCAATTGAAAATTCAGCAGAAAATGTAACAATATCAAATAACAATGTATTCATGGAAAAAGTAAGTGGATTTACATATGCTATACGTAACTATGGAGCAAATACCAAAATTACACAAAACAATGTAACACTAAATGGACCATGTACAGATATTGACTTTTCAGGTGAAGGACTTGCAAATACAATAGCAATAGTAACACTATATTGTGAAAATGTTTCAATAGCAAACAATAATGTTAGTGTAAATCAAGCAAATGGAACAACACCAACAAGCTATGGTACAATTGAATGTATTGATATGAAAGGTAAAAATATTACAGTTAACAACAATACATTATCAATTAAAGCTAAAAAATTTGTATATGCCGTAAATGCACTTGGTGCAGAAGATGTAAAAATTACAAACAATAAAATCCATGCAGAAAGTGAAAGATACACAGCAGGAGTTCAATATGGAACAGACTACTCTGGATTATATGAAAGTAAAGGTTTATATCTTGCAAATAACAACATCAAATGTATCTCTAAAAAAGCATCAGCATCAGATGATGAAGCAATAGCATACGGTGCAATTGCATCAAGTAATCCTGGATATAGTTGTGAAAATGTAACACTAGAAAACAACACAATTAACTTAAATGCAAATGTAGGATATGGTATTGAAGTATACACAGTAACAGGCAGCAAAGTTAACAAAAACAACATAAATGTAAATGGTAGCCGTGCAATGGGTATTGTTTATGCTCATTCAATAAACAATATGGTAGATTCAAATATCATAAATACAACAGGAGACAACTCAACAAAAATAGGTTCTGTTGTTGAAGAAATCACACCTGTAAATGTAGGTATACAACTACAACAAGGAAGCCACTTTACAAACATAACAAACAACCAAATCTATACAGAAGATAAAAAAGATCAAGCAAAAACAATCAATGTAGCAAGTGTAAATGATGTAATTATCAAAAACAACATACTTGATACAGACAAAGAACATGGACAGGCAACAATATCAGCAAAAGGAACAGATATAACACTAGAAAACAATACAAGATACACAATTATAATAACAAAAGAAAACTACTCACTATACTTTGATGATGATGGAGTTATAACAGGTCTTGAAGAAAATGATGCAATAACTCTTAGTGGAGAATTTACAGATAAAAACTTCATAATTACATTACCAGGAATTAATGTATTTGGAGATAATACAACAATAATTCGCAATGGAAGAATCTTAATTACTGAAGATGCAATGAATGTTGTAATATCAGGAATTAAAATTAACAATACAAACACAACAATAGAAGCATCAATTGAAAACCAGGCAGATAATACAGTAGTTGCAAATAACACAGTATACATGACAAAAAAAACTGGAACAACAAATGGTATTAAAAATACAGCATCAAATGTTGTAATATCAGACAATAATGTAACAGTATATGGACCATCTGAAAATATTGGATGGGATTCAGGTAGTAGTCTTACAAATACAATTGCAATTGCAACACTTGATGGATATAATGTAACAGTTACAAACAACATAGCAAAAGCATTACAAAATCCAAATACAGAAGCTGAAGCATACGGTACAATTGATGGAATAGAAGTTAAAGGTACAGAGGTACGTGTTAACAACAACACAATTGTAGTTGAAGGTAAATATACATCATTTGTATATGCAATAAATGGTCTTGGAATGGCTGATGTAAACATTACAAACAATAGAATTGAAGCATACAGTGAAAGATACATTGCAGGTATACAAGTTGGTAGTGACTTTACATCAGGTATTGATGGAGCAAATGTATTAATTGCAAACAATACAATTATTGGAAACTCTAAAAACCTAACAGATCTTCCAGATAATGAAGCTATGGCATATGGTATTATATCATCAACCATGGGTGGAAGTGCATGTGAAAATATCACAATTATCAACAACAACATTGCTATGAATGCAACTGTAGGATATGGTCTTGAATTATACACAACAAACAAAGTAAAAGTTATAAACAATACAATTACAATGAGAGCACCATATGCAATGGGTATGGGATTTGCTCATGCAACAGAAAATATAATTGATTCAAATAATATTACAACATATGGAGATAGTTCAGTAGGAATACAGGGAGTTGTTGAAGAAATTCAACCTGCAAATGTAGGTATACAAATACAACAAGAAAGTGATGATACAAACATTACAAACAACAGAGTAATTACATTTGATGCAGCTAGTGGAGCATTAGCAATTAATGTAGAAGATAGTAATAATTTAGTTGTTAAAAATAACATAATCGATACAAATACAGACCATGGAACTAAAGCAATGTCAATTCCAAAAGGTCAAAGTGTAGAAAACAACACAGGATACATAACAACAGTAACAAAAGATAACTACTCACAATACTTCAATGCAAAAGGTGAAATGATAAATATTCCAGAATGTTCACAAGTAATACTTAGTGGAGAATTTACAGATAAAAACTTTACAGTTACAGTACCAGGAACTCTTATAACCTGTGATGAAAATGGTATAATTAGAAATGGTAAAGTAAGAATTGATTCAAATGCAACAAGTGCAACAATTTCACATATAAACATTAACAATACAAATACAACAATCGATGCATCCATTGAAAATGCAGCAACAAATGCCATAATTGTAAATAACACAATTTACATGCAACAGGCAACAGGAATTACACAGGGAATTAAAAACTATGCAGGATATACTTTAATTAGAGCAAACAATGTAACAGTATACGGTCCATGTGTAGGTATTGACTGGAATGGTGAAGCTATTGCAAATACAATAGGTATTGTAACACTTTATGGTGATAATGTAAGAATTCTAAATAACAACATAAAAGTATTCCAAACAAACGGAACTACAGCAGAAGCATACGGTACAACAGATGGTATTGATGTACGTGGAAATAGAGTAAGTGTTTTAAACAATAACATTGAAGTAAATGCACAAGTATACACCTATGGTATTAATGTTATGGGAGAAAAACTAAAAATTCAAAACAATACAATTAATATGAAATCTGAAAGATATGTTGCAGGAATTCAGGCAGGTAGTGACTACAGTGGAATATATAATTGTAAAAATGTAAATATTACAAACAATAAAATTACAGGAATTGCAAATAAAACAAGCAAAAATGCATCAGATGCAGTAGCATATGGTATAATCTCATCAAGTATGGGAGGAAGCATGTGTGAAAAAATAAAAATAGACAATAACACAGTAGATCTTAAATCTAATGTTGGATATGGTATGGAAATCTACACATGTATAAATACAAATATTACAAAAAATAACATAAAAGTAGATGCAATCTATGCAACAGGTATTGGTGTTTCAAAATCAATAAACAACAACATTAAATTAAATAATATAACAACACATGGAAACTCTCTTAAAACAATAGGAGCAGTATCAGAAGATATAGAACCTGCAAATGCTGGTATAAACCTTGATAGTGGAAGTCATTACACAAACATTACAAACAATAAAATATACTCAGATGATACAAACAACACAGCAAAAACAGTAAATGTAAAAGCTAACAACAATGACATCCTAATTGCAAACAACATAGTAGATACAAACACACTTAATGGTCAAGATTCAATAGCACTTGCAACTGGAGTAGATGTAAAATCAGAAAACAATACACGAAACATAATAATTATAACACAAGATAACTACTCACAATACTTTGATGCAAATGGTAAAATGCTCGATACAATACAAGCAAACCTAGCAATTACACTTAGTGGAGAATTTACAAATAAAACATTCAAAGTAACAAAAGCAAATCTTCTCATTACAGGAGATAATACAGCACAAATTATAAATGGACAAATCCTAATTAACTCTAAAAATACAACACTTAAAAACATAAAAATTAATGATACAGATGCAACATTTAACTATGCAATACAAAACAATGGAGAAAATACATTAATTGACAACAACACAGTATACATCTCAAAAACAACAGGTATTGTAAATGGTATACAAAACAATGCAGATAATGTAACAATTGCAAATAACAATGTAACAGTAGAAGGACCAAGTAATAACATCCCATGGAGTTATGATGTAAGCTATGCTGATACAATAGCAATAATAACAGCAGATTCAGAAGATGTATTAATTGAAAATAACACAGTTACAGCATTACATAATAATAAAACAACACCAGCATCAACAGGTACAATCTATGCAATTGAAGCATATGGTATGACAGTTACAATTAATAACAACACAGTAGTTGTATATTCACCAAAATATGCATATGCAATAAATACAGTAGGATGTGAAGATGTATATGTTACAAATAACAACATCAAAGCAACATCTGAAAGATACATTGCAGGTATACAACTTGGAGATGCACCAGATGCAGAAGTATTAAACAACACAATTAATGGTGTATGTGCAAATACAACAGCATTAACAAATGAAGAAGCAATAGGATATGGAGTAATAGTACAAAGTATCATGGGAATGTGTGATAACACAATAATTAACAATAACATAATTAATATTAACTCAACAATAGCATACGGTGTTGAAGTATTCTCATCAAGATATTCAAACATTACAAACAACAACATTACACTCAATGGTGCATATAGTATTGGTGTAGGATTAGCACTATCAAGACCTGTAAATATTACAGCAAACAACATAAAAATATGTGGTGATAGTTCACAAAAAATAAATCCAATTACTGAAAATGTTCAACCAGCAATTTCTGGAGTTGTAACAACACAAGGTGCATGTAATGCAACAATATTAAACAATAACATCCATGTTATCGACTTAAATGGTAATGCAACAGGTGTTCTTATTGGTAATGTAACACTTAAAAATTCAATTGATGCTACAGTTAAAAATAACATTATTGATACAAACACATTACATGGAAATGATGCAGTATTAAATACTACAACATCAAATATGATTGTAGAAAACAATACAGGACTTATAACAACAATAACAGAAGATAACTACTCACAATACTTCAATGAAAATGGTGAAATGATAAATATTCCACAATATACACAAGTAATACTTAGTGGAGAATTTACAAATAAAACATTCACAATCACAACACCATACATTACAATATCAGGTGATAATACAACAATATACAATGGTAAAGTAACAATTAATAATGCAGCAATGGGAGTAATCCTATCTGGTATTAAAATTAACAATACAAATACAACAATAGAAGTATCACTTGAAAACAATGCAGACAATACAGTAATTGCAAATAACACAGTATACATGGAAAAAGTAAGTGGTACAACAAATGGTATTAAAAACAAAGCATCAAATGTTGTAATTTCAGGTAATAATGTAGTAGTATATGGACCATGTGCAGGTATTGACTGGGCTGGTGATGGTATTGTAAAAACAATTGCAATAGCAACACTTGGTGGAGATAATGTAACAATTGCAAACAATACAGCAAAAGCATTACAAGCTCCAAATTCAGTAGTTGAAATGTATGGTTCAATTGATGCTGTAGAATTAAAAGGTACAAATATACGTGTTGAAAACAACAATATTACAGCAAAAGCTGAAGGTGCAGGATTTGTATATGCATTAAATGGTCTTGGAATGGCTGATGTAAACATTACAAACAATACAATTGAAGCATACAGTGAAAGATACATTGCAGGTATACAAATTGGTAGTGACTTCATATCAGGTATTGATGGAGCAAATGTATTAATTGCAAACAATAGAATTATTGGAAATTCCAAAAACTTAACAGTACTTGCAGATAATGAAGCTATGGCATATGGTATTATATCATCAACCATGGGTGGAAATGCATGTAAAAATACAACAATTATTAACAACACAATTGATATGAATGCAACTGTAGGATATGGTCTTGAATTATATGGAACACAGACAACAACAGTTAAAAACAATACAATTATAATGAGAGGCATATATTCAATAGGTATGGGATTTGCTCATGCAGCAGGAAATATAATTGATTCAAATAATATTACAACATATGGAGATAGTTCATTAAAAATACAGTCAGTTGTTGAAGAAATTGTACCTGCAAATGTAGGTATAAAACTACAACAAGGTAGTGGTAATTCAAATATTACAAACAACCAAATATTAACAATTGATGAAAATAAAAAAGCTACAACAATTAATGTAGTTGGAAGTGACGATGTAATTATTAAAAACAACATTGTAGATACAAATGTACTTAATGGTGAAGAATCAATATCTGCAAATGGAACAGGTGTAAAATCAGAAAACAATACAAGTTACAAATCAAAAACACAAACAGTAGTAGATCTTCCAAGTGAAGCTGTAACATCAACAAACATAACAATAAAAGTTAATGTAATTGACATAAATACAAATGAGAAAATAAACTCAGGTTATGTTGTAATTAAAGTGAATGGTAAAACAATACAAGTGGATGGTTCATCAAAAATCAGATTTATAAATGGAACAGCACAAGTTACATATTCACTCCTAGGATTTACAGCAAAAGACTATGATGTAGTTGTAAAATACAGTGGAGATAATTTAAATCTTAAATCTGAAAATTCAACAACATTCACAGTAGTTAAAACTAACATGACACTTGAAAGTAAAACACTTACAAAGTATGCATCAGAAGAAATAGAAGTTAATGAAACACTAAGAGATGTAAATGGAAACGTGCTTTCAGGACGTAACAAAGTTGCTGTAAAACTTAATGGTAAAACCATATACAATGGTGAAGTAATTGATGGTAAATTATACTTTAAAGTAAAACTTCCAGCAGATCTTCGTCCAGGAGTAAGTAATCTTACAATTATTATTGGTGAATCAAAAACAACAAATGCAAACTCAGTAAATTACACAATTAACGTTGAAAAACAGGATGTAATTATTACAATTGAACCTGTAGCATCTATGCCAGGAAGATACACAACATTTAAAGCAACAATGAGAACTGCTATTTCAAATATGACAGTAAATGGTGGTAAATTCTCAGTAAAAATAAATGGTAAAACAATTACACCAATGAATACTGATAAAACACCAAGTAATGAAACTCCAAGAGTATATAATGGTGAAGCAGTGCTTAAAACATTCATACCTAGTGATATGTCAGCTAAAAAATACGATATTACATTCACATATGCTGGTGACAACTATACTAATGGATGTAAATGTACACTTAATGATGGATTAATAGTTATTGCTAAAGTTAAAGCATAGCTTAATCTATTCAACTCTCCCCCATATTTTTTTTATTTTTTTTTTGAATTACTATTTTAAAATTTCCTTTAAATTACTAATGTCTTTTTTAATTTTTCTTAAAATTACTTAATTAATTATGGTTAACTATATTAGTTATATCAAATTAATATTGTTATCAGTGTATAAAAGAAATTTTAATAATTATCAACATTAATTAAAAGGTTTTTCAATGCACTAAAAAAGGAGTTATATATGATGAAAAATAAAAAGATCTTTTCATTATGTATGATGATTTTTATAATTTTGATTTGTATAACGGCAGTAAATGCACAAGAAACACAAAACAATAACACACAAACAACAATAGAACAACTAAATAATACAACAGCAGACATACCAACACTAGCAACTGATGATAATATAGATAAATTATCATTAAAAGAACCAACGACGGTATCAAAACAAACTGAAACTAAAAATATAAAGCAGAAAAAAAGTAGCAGTACAGATAAACAATCAACAACTACTACTACAACTAAATCTGCTAAAGAATCAAAAGACAATATAACTCAACAAGACGATAATGGAAACATTAAAGTTCCAACAACAAACAAACAAATCAAAACTGACTCAGTAAAAGTAATTAAAACCGAAAGCACCAAGTATAATATACAAGGTAATGTAACTTGCGTATTAAACAAAACAACAGGAAAATATGTTGGTGGTGAAGAAGACGGTTACGGAGTTAAGGATGCTAAAGTAACACTTTATGATGCAAAAGGTAAACTCATAGCTACAACAAAATCAGATGAAAAAGGTAATTATATCTTTAGCAAACTAAATCCAGGAAAATATAAAGTAAAATATGAATATGGTACATATCTTGCAGGTGATGAAGAAATAACAATCACCAATGAAACAGTTCTAATGAACCATGTATTTATACCAGATATAGTATTTATAACATCAAGTCAAGGACTAGAAGAGGGACAATATAAGAAGATACAAATTCTTAAAAGTTTAAGTGATCGTATCTTGTTCCTTGAATCATACAACCTAGATAGTACATATGATACATCTGCACATTGGATGCTAGATTATGCAAACTTCATACTAGTTGACATGTACAGCCAAGGACTTGGATTTGGAGTAGATCCTAACCTTATACGAGACTCTCCAGCTTCCAAAAATCATATGATAGCATATACCTTTGGTATGTATAATGATGCTATGCTACTATCACTTGGATGGGGATATCTAGGAAATAACCCACATTCAATAGAAAATACATATATGGGTTCATATTGGCAAGCAGAAGCTACCAAAAATGAAACTGTAACAAGAATTAACATGCAAAATATGCTTGACTATATCAGATTCCTTCTTGGAGAAACTGACATAAATCCTACACTTGTAGGTAATGGACCAAGAATGCCAGGACCACAATGGGGTGTATACTACCCAGGTTATACAAGAACAGTTCCATCACCAGATGCAGAGTTAATTAATAAATGGATTCATATAGATCCAGGATACAATGCAGATGGTGCAGGAAGTCTTAACTGGATGACAAACTATTATAACCACTGGATTGTTGAACATCAAGATCCAGTCGAGTTACTTCAAAACTTCGAAACATGGTATAATAAGAATGTAAATCTTAAAGGTCCATTTGTTGTAATTATAAGCTACTATGAAACTACAGCAGAAGTAGAAGCATTAATTAAAGAATTTGAAAAACAAGGTAAACCAGTATTTTGTTTATATCAGTATGCTACTACAACTCCATCAATGACCGAATTACTTGAAATTGCAGCAACAAAAGGTTTAAAACGTGGAATTAGTGCTGGAAGTTCACTTTATGGATGGTCAACATCATATTCAACAATGAATACAAACACAACTGTTAATTCATACCTAAAAACTAACATAACAATACTAAATGCACTATCAGGTATTAGTAAAAAAAGTTATGAAAGTGAATATGGACCACAATCAGAATGGACATACCAAGTTACAATTCCAGAATTTGAAGGTATTATTGGACCTATTCCAATATCATATATTGATGATGATGGAAAAACAGTAATTATAAGTGAAAGTGTTAAAAAACATGTACAGCTTGTAAAAGGTTGGGCAAATCTTAAAGAAAAGAAAAATTCAGATAAAAAAATTACCATTATGGTTTATGATTATCCACCAGGAAAAGCAAACATAGGTGCATCATATCTTGATGTATTTACAAGTACACATGATTTACTTGTACAACTTGCACTCCAAGGATATGACCTAGGAATGGATATTAAAGATATTCCTACAGCAGAAGAATTAACTACAATGATGATTGATGCTGGTAACAAAGGTGGATGGGCACAAGGTTTCCTTGAAAAATATATCAAAGAAAACAATGCTACAATCACTAAAAATCATCAACTTATCAGTAAATCTGAATTTGAAGTAATGTTTAATCAACTACCTAAAAACTTACAAGATCAAATGATAAAGTCATGGAATACAGGTCTTGGAAATGGATCAATGATCTATAACAATTCATCAATTCTTATTCCAGGATTCTATCTTGGTAATGTTTTCATAACATCACAACCTGCAAGAGGTTGGGATTCAGTAGCTGATTACCACAGTGATACACTTGCACCACCACAACAATATGTAGCCTTCTATAAATACCTATACCAATACTTCCAAGGTGTTAAAGGATCAAGTACAGATGCTATAATAAGTATGGGTACACACGGAACCCTTGAATGGCTTCCAGGACGTAATCTTGGACTTCAAAGTAGTGATTGGACCTTCCAATTAACAGAAGTACCTATTATATATCCATACATTGTATCTAACCCTGGAGAAGGTATGACTGCAAAAGAAAGAAGCTTCGCTCAAGTTATTACACACATGACTCCTGTAACAACAGCTTCAACATTATATGGTGAATACTCACAACTTAGTGATGCTATATCAAATTATGATAATAACAAAAAAATTGGTGATGAAAGCAACATGGCATACTACAAAGAGTTAATATTAAATATTACCTCAACAAATAGTAGTTTCCCAACAGCAAACTTCCTTAAAATGCAGGAAAACATCACACAATATAAGTATGCACGTGATATGAACGATATAATGCTCATGGAATTAAGTAAAAGTTCAATCTTTAACTTATCAGAATCACTTAATAAATCCATGTATCAATACTTCAACTTCACATTACATAACCTTACATTTGATGAATACCTAGATAAAATGTATACATATGTAACAAGTCAAGAAGCATTTGAAGCATGGCTACAAACATTACATGAAAAACTTGAAAGTTTAAGTGGAGATACAATAACATATGGTGTACATACACTTGGATATGTATGGAATGATACAGAAATGGTTCAAGGTATAAAAACCATTGCATCTTCAAGAACAGAAATACTACAACATATCATGGAACTCTACTATCAAATAGATGGAGATTACTATAAAAAGATTAAATCAACAAGCTTCCTTGAACAACAAAAAAACATAGAAGCAACACTTGAAAATATAGTAACACGTCTTGTAAAAGATACATCACTTGCTATGGTAAATACTATTGCAGGAGAAGTAAACCAGAAACAAGGCAGTCCATTTTATGAAGATCTTCTTCAAATTAAAGGATTAATTGAAGGAGTACGAGATAACATGGAATGGAATTCCATACTTGGAGCATTAAGTGGTGGATATGTACAACCTGGTCTATCTGGTGATCCAGCATTATCAGATGTAATTCCTACTGGTAGAGCAATGTATTCAAGTGATACATCAAAAATGCCAAGTAAGGCTGCATGGTCAACAGCAGTAAAAACTGTTGATGAAACATTAATTAAATACATGAGAGACTTAGGTGAAGACACATATCCTGAACTTGTTGCAGAAGTAATATGGGGTACAGAAGTACTTCGTACAGAAGGTGTAAGTATTGCTCAATTCCTATACCTACTTGGAGTAAAACCTGTATGGGATCAAAGTGGAAAAGTAACAGGAATTGAAGTAATGCCACTAGATGAGCTTACACTCACAGTTGATGGTACAGTATATCAACGTCCAAGAATCGATGTATTTGCAACAATTGTTACAAATAACCCTCAATGGATAGGATTAATGTATAATGCAACACAACTTGTAAGTAAGTTAAATGAAAGTGTAGATGACAACTATGTCTTAAAACATCTTGAAAAGAACAACTCCACCTATAGACTATTTGGACTTAACGGTCCAAAACTTGAAGGTACAGGAGTATCAGATCTTCTAAACAACATTGCATCCTGGCAAAACTCCTCAGATGGAGTAAGTTATGAGGCAGCAAGTGTATATGAATCAAGAATTTCAAATGCTTGGACTGTTGATGCAAGTGGAAACATAGTTGTTAAACCTGCAGAAAAAGCAGCATTTGTATATCTACTTTCACACGTTGATCTTGTTATACAAAACCTTGACAGTACATGGAGATATCTTGACTCAGACGATTATACTGACTGGTTTGGAGGATTACTAAATGCAGCAAATGTACATGGAGCAGTACCAAATACAATGTTACTTGATATACGTAATAAAAATAACGTTGTAACAAACACTATTTCACAAGAGGTAAGTAAAGAAGTAATGGGTACAATTACAAACCCACAATGGTTACAAGCTATGACATCCTCAATTGGTGGATGGAACCAGCTATCACAAAACTTTGAAAACCTTATAAAATCAATCTTTACAACCCAGAAATATGCTGAAGATGAAAATGGTAAAGCTATCCATCAAACAAACAAAGGAAATAATACAGGACTTATAAGTAATGAATTATTTACCAATGTTGTTAAAACTGTTGTATATAGTGACTACCTCGTAGCAGATGCTGACTATAAATCATATGCTATGCAATCTATGACTGGATGGGCAATGACATTAGCAATGAATAATTATTGGAAAACAAATGACAATAAGCTAATGAAAGACTTAATCCAGAAATATGTTGATGGTGCAAATAAATATGGAGTTGCATGTTGTCACCACACATGTGGTAACGTAAACTTGCATGAATGGATTTTAAAAACAGGTTCTCAATTTGGTGTAAAAGGTTTAGAAAGATACTCACAACAGTACTACTCAGCTACAAAAACAGGTACAGTTCTTGGAACTGGTGACTCTGGAAATGGAGCTGGTTCAGGTTCTGGTGGAGAAGGTAACGGTACTGGTAGCAATGGCGGTACTCAAATTGGTGACTCAAGTTTCCAAGGATATGGAGATAATGGAGTATCAGATCCTAATTCTCAATATCAAGGTTCAGGATCTTCATCATCAGGAAGTAGTAGCAGTGCAGCTATAAGCCAGATGACAGGTCAATCAGGACAAAGTAGTGGAAATGATAAACCTAACTCTGGTAATAATACTGGTAATAATACCGGTAACCAAACATCAAATGGAACAAATGGAAATAGTACAGGCCAAAATGCAACAAATGGTACCAGCAATGGTAACAACAATGCTAATGGTCAAGCAAACAATAACCAAGGAAATGCAACAGGTAATGGAGATAAAACAGCAGGTGAATCACCAGCATCAGATGAAGCAGCATCAGCAGCTGAATCATCATCTTCACAAGCATCAGCAGCTTCAGCACCTGCTGGAACTACAAGTGCAACAGCAACAGTTCTAGAAGTATCAGCTTCTGGTGGACAGAAAGCATCATCTCAGGCTGAAATTTCACTCGGTTATCTTATTGCAATCGTACTACTTGCATTAATATTCCTTACAGGATTCCTTAAAAGAAATCCTAGGGATGGATAATTGAATCAAATTATAAATTACATCATACTTTGAAAGAAAAGTTAATTTAAAAAAATAAAATCCCCCCATTTTTTTATTTTTTTTATTTTTTTTAGTGTATATTGAATAGTGATTCCTAAAAATATCTCTATAAAATAAAAAAAATGATTTCTAAAATAATGTAAATTTTTTTTAATATCCTCACCACAAAAAAAAGTAGTAGTCTAATTTTAATAATAATTTAATAATTAATAATTTAAATAAAAAAAAAGAGGTTGAAAGAAAAGAACAACTTATAGTGTTTTTTGTTGCTCTTCAATTTTCATAGTTTCATAGTATTCTTCAGCTTCAGGTTTAAGTGTGAAACTATAAGTGTTTTGTTTATGTTTTTTAACTACTTGCTCTATATCACTAGGTTCTAATTTAAAGAATTTCATATGTGTTTTAATTTTATTTAGGTGTTTGTATTCAAATTTATGATAAAGTTAACTTTCAAGTATGAATGCTTTACCACTATAGATGAATACATGAATATAATTTAAATTTTATATTTTAAAAAAAAGGGGTATTGAGGTGGTGAAGTTATAATTTATATTTCTATAAGTTTTCTACTTTTGGATATAATCGTTGTGCATTTTCTTTGTACCAGTTTACTGTTTGCTCCATTGCATCTTCAAATTTCCATTTTGGTTCCCATCCAAGTTTTTTTGTTTTTGATGCATCGAGTGAGTATCTTCTGTCATGTCCTAGACGATCATCTACGTGTTTTATGAGACTTTCTGGTTTGTTTAGTTTTTCAAGTATTAGTTTTGTTATTTCGAGGTTGTTTTTCTCATTTCCTCCACCAATATTGTATACTTCTCCTATTTTTCCTTTGTGTAGTACTGTGTCTACTCCTGCACAGTTGTCTTCTACATAGATCCAGTCTCGTACATTTTTTCCATCCCCATATACTGGTAGTGGTTGGTCATTTAATGCTTTTAGTATAAATAGTGGTATGAGTTTTTCTGGGAATTGTCTTGGTCCGAAGTTGTTACTGCTTCTTGTTATTATTACTGGTATGTCATATGTTTTGTAGTATGCACTTACTAGCATGTCTCCTCCTGCTTTACTTGCAGAGTATGGACTTGATGGATCTATGTTATCTGTTTCTTTAAATGATCCTTCCTGTATACTACCATATACTTCATCTGTTGATATTTGTATGTAGCGTTCTATGTCGTATTTACGTACAAGTTCTAGTAGGTTTTGTGTTCCTAGTACATCTGATTTTACAAATGATGCTGGGTCTTCTATTGATTTATCAACATGTGTTTCTGCTGCAAAGTTTACTACATAGTCTGCATCTTTCATTGCATCTGCTGCATCTTTTTGTGATGCTATATCTCCTTTTATAAATTTAACATCTACACCATCAAGGTTTGCCATGTCTCCTGCATATGTTAATTTATCTAGTACTGTTATTTCATAATCATCGTATTTATTTGCTATGTAGTGTACAAAATTTGATCCTATAAATCCTGCTGCACCTGTTATCATTATTTTCAAAATAAGTCACCCTGTCTTTTTATTAGTTTATTATAGTTATTTATCTTTTAATTTATTAAAATAGATTATTATGAATATTTTTTTATATCTGAATTTATTATATCTTTTATTATGAAATTTTTTATAACAGGTGGTAGTGGTTTACTTGGTCAGAGAATTGCTACTGTTGCAGATAATAATGATGAAGTTATTTTAGCTCATAATTCTAATTGTATGGATAATAGTGTTAAATGTGATATTACAGATAAAAGTCAGGTTGCTGATGTTATTGGTGGATCTGATTGTGATGTTATTATTCATGCTGCTGCTATGACTAATGTTGATTTGTGTGAAGATGAAGTTGACATGGCATATGATATTAATGCTAATGCAACTGGATATATTGCTCAAACTGCAGAAGATATTGGTGCTAAGGTAATTTATGTTTCTACTGATTTTGTATTTGATGGTGAGGTTGGAAATTACACAGAAGACGATAGTGTTAATCCTCTTGGTATTTATGCAAAAAGTAAGTATGAAGGTGAGGTTATGCTACAGAAGTATTCATCTAACTGGGCTATTGCAAGGGTTAGTGTACTTTATGGTTGGCATGAGCGTAATAATTTTACTACTTGGCTTATTGATGAGTTAAGAAATCATAATAGTGTTAATATTGTTACAGATCAGATTAATTCTCCTACCTATGCTGATAATGCAGCAGAAGCTATGTTTGCTATTGCAAAAAGTGATGTTAATGGTATTTTCCATACTGCTGGTAATGATCTTATTAGTCGTTATGATTTTGCACTTAAAGTTGCAAGTGAATTTGATCTTGATGAGAGTTTAATTAATCCTATTACTTCTGATAAGTTTATTCAGAAGGCTCCAAGACCTCGTGATTCTTCTCTTAATGTTTCTAAAATTGAAGATGTTCTTGATTTTAAAATGGAGACTTGTTCTGAGTCTTTAAGACGTATGGCTGATTGTGAGAATTTATAGGTAATATTTTTTGTGATCATAGTATGTAACCGAAAAGTATATATACTATGATCACTAAACTTTATAATAGTTGCTATAGAGTGACATAGTAACATGCATTGGAAAATCCATCCAAAGTATAAAAACTAATTTTTTATATATGCGGGGGTGGTCGAGCGGTCAAAGGCGATAGGTTGAGGGCCTATTGAGGTAGTCTCTTCGCGGGTTCGATTCCCGTCTCCCGCACTTTACAATTTAAAAACTAATTTTAACAAATTTTTATTTTAATATTTATTTTCTCTAAAACTTTTAACAAACTTAATCTAAATTTTTTAACAATAACTAATTCTATAAAAAAAATATTTTTTCTTACTAATTTAAGATAACAATCTAAAATAATATAGTTTAATTGAAAAAATACAACAAATAAACTAAATATTTCTAAATTTCTATAATAAATACACTTTTATTAATAAAATCTATAATATTGTTAAAAGATAATATAATAACATCAAATTAAGAAAGTAAGAATTTAGATAAAACTGTTAAAGGTGAACTTAAATGATAAAAAATAAAAAAACCTTATCATTTCTATTTATCCTACTTTTTTTATGGTAACAATCACAGCAGCAACAGCAGCTGATGATAACACTACAACCACTACCACTACTACTGTAGATGCAACACACAACACTGATATAGTAGCAGATGAAAGTGTACAAACAACCACAAAAAGTAGTAATATAAATAAAGAAATAAAAAAATCTGAAAATAAAAAAGTCGAAACTAAAGAAGTTGAAACTAAAAAAAGTAATAATGATAATATAAAAACAGAAAAAAAAGACAACGAATATACAGTTGAAGACTACGCTGGACTTATCGAAAAATTTGAAGAAATAAAACAACAAACAACAGGAGACAGCGCAACAATCAACATTGATGGAGGATACTGGGGACTTGAAGATGGCTATGAATTATTAAACTGGACATCATCAAACAGTATTAAAACATTAATAATAAATGGAAACAACAACAGAATAAGTATGGACTCTAAAGGTATATTTATGAATGTTGGAGATGGTTTCACAGTATATCTTAATAATATAAGATTTAAATATGGATACACTCCTAAAACCGTTTCAGTAATTAACAACTCAAATGGACATATATACATGGAAAATGTAACTTTTAGTGACTGTAGAACTGATGGTATAGAAGATACTGGATTAATTTACCAGACAGGAGATAATGCAACACTAACACTTACTAATGTTTCAATGGATAATTCATGTAAAGGATCAATCTATGCTCTTGGTGGATCTGTAAATTTAATTAATTCTTCATTTATTGACAATAAAGAAACAGATGATACATATGCACAAGGTAGTAGACGATACAACATGATTATTGGTGAAAATGTAACATTTACATTAACAAATACCATTATAAGCTATGAAGTTAAACCATACGGTGATACAACAAGAGTAAATTTAATGTCACCAGTTAATTATAAAAAACTAACAAGTAATGATAATGTAACATTTATTGATAATGGAGTAGCACTAACTGATCCTGTTGCAATAGATGATGGATTTGTAAATACAACACATGAATTTGGAGAAAGTGTTGCAGATCCACATATAATTGAAATTAACTACCCTGGATTAACAGGTAATGCTACAAACAGCTCAATTAGACTCATAATTAAAGCAAGTATTGATGATTACATACAAATTCCATACACAACTACAGTTGAAGGAGTTGAAGTTACAACAACAGTAAAACTTTATGATAAACATGGAAATCCAATAACTGAAGATCTTCCAGTAGAAGTATTTATAACAGACTACAATGGACATGAATATAGATTACCTTCCATTGTTAAAGATAGTCAACTTTCATTTACAGTAACAGATAATGTAGATGCAGGACATTACACAGGATTTGTAAATACTCAAGCAACAGATATATATTCATCACATTCATTTAGTGCAGTAGTTGATGTAACACCAGCAAATGTTAAAATTACAGAAATAAGTGATGATATAAAAACAGCATCAAAACTTAATGCAACAGTAAGAGTTCAAGATGACAATCAAACACTAATTAATGGTGGATATGTAATCTTTAAAATTAATGGTGTAACACTAAAAGATGAAAATAATAAAACAATACAATCAGATGTAGTAGATGGTATTGCAAAACTTACAGAATATGAACTTAAAGGCAGATACAATACTGGAGATTATAAACTTGTAGCTGTATATAAAAATGGTAACGTTTCAAAAGAAGCTAAAAGAAGCTTTACAATTGAAAGAACAGACCTTGACTATTACATGGAACTTCCAGAATACACAACAAAAGCACTTACAAATACAACAATAGAATTAAATCTAACAGATGAATTTGGACAACAAGTTTATGGAAAAACAAAAGTATCAGTAAAAATAGGTGGAAAAACAGTAGTTGAAGCAGCAGAAGTAATTGATGGTAAAGTTAACATTACAGTTAACACAGAAAAAATGAAATGTAATGACTACTACATGGAAGTAATTATAGCAGGAAATAACAGATATAATGAACGTAGATTATACACATATTTAACAATTATTATACGTGATGCAACAATTGAAATAAGTCCAATTAATACAACAACAAAAGGAAATATTACAGCAAATATAACAGTTAAAGATGACGATGGAAAACTTGTAAATGGTGGATTTGTAATTGCTAAAGTTAATGGTAAAACATTAAAAGATGCAGATGGAAATACATTAAAATTCAATGTTGTTAATGGAAAAGCAGAAATAAATACAGCAGTTGCAGGTGGACTTAAAGCACAAGACTATGATCTTGAAGTTGTATATTCAAATGATAAATACTTCAACAGAGCATCAGAAATTTCAAAACTTAGCGTTGTAAAAACAGATATTAAAGATTTAGATATACCAAATGTACCTATAAATACTAATAAAGGTGAAAATACAACAATAGTTACACAAGTATACGATGTATATGGTAATGCTATTGAAGGAAAAACAAAAATAGCAGTGAAAATTAATAATAAATCAGTACAATTTACACCTAAAGAAAAATATATCATGAATGGAAATCTTAACATTACAATAGATACCAGTAATATGGGTGCTAAAGAATATACTATAGAAATTATACTTGGTGAAAATAATTATTATAACACCAAAAAATCTACAGTTGCTTTAAATATAACAGAACCAACTAATGTATTAGAAAGTAGAATTTAATTCTACTTTACATAACCTCCCCTTTTTTATTTAGAAAAAATATTTCTTTTTTTATACTTTTATTGTAACTTTAAGATCACAACTATTTTTAAGATCATCTACTAGTTTTTCATCAAGATCTGCTGCAGCTTTATCTGCATTTATCATGAGTGTTCTGCTACATGTAAAGTTACTTTTTCGACATACCATATCTGATGGATGATTGAGTGTTAATTTTTCTGATCCATAGCCTACGATTTTATCTTCACTATTTGGTGTTTGTAGTATTATTTCAATTTTTGTGTTATCTGTCATTATCTTTTCTCTTATTTCAGTTGGTATATCTTCTAGTGTTGTCCTGCTTGCCACACCTACTATACAATCTCCACGTGGTGTTAGTGTTTTATCTGTTGTTATTTCAAATGTTGATTTATGTTCTGATTTTACATTTTCATGTCCTTTTGCTATAAATGAAAATTCCATACTTAATCTACCGTCCCTTTAAAGTTTTTATTTTATATAATTATATTTTTATATTTCCTTATTTAATAATAAATTATTATGAAAGATGAAAATATAGACATTCCAGATAAGGGTAATTATTGTCTTATTATTGAGATGAAAAATGATACCACAATTAAAGTTGGTGCAAAAGGAGATATAGATTTTAGGAGGGGATTTTATGTTTATGTTGGATCTGCTCTTGGAAAACTTTCAAGTCGTATAAAAAGACATCTATCAGATGATAAGAAAAAACATTGGCATGCTGACTACCTTCTTTTAGATAAAAATACAAAAATACATCAGGTGATATACACCTATTGTACTGAGAAGATTGAATGTAGTATTGCAGGTGAAATTCTTAAAGATAGCTCTGATTATATTAAAGATTTTGGATGTTCTGATTGTAAATGTCCTAGTCATTTATATTATTTTAATACTTATGATGAAGCTCTAAGAAGTAGTATAAAGTCATATGAAAAAATAGGATACACAGCATATAAATGGTATGAATAAATTAATTCAAAAAAAAAGAGTATGGTGTGAGGATTTTATACATATGAAAAGAAGAAATCCTCAAATTCCTCAACACCCATAGGTTTAGGTGTTGAAATATCATCATTTTCCATGATATCACAAATTAACTTACGATAAATGTCAGCTTGTTGAGATTCTGGGAATGATTCAATAACAGTCTTTGCCTGATATTCACTTTTTTGTACAAGATCAGATCTTGGAACAACACCAATAACACGACTTGAAATACGCTGTGCAAATTCAGTGACAATTTCAACTTCACGATCAACATTACGACAGTTACAAATTACACCACCAAGCTTACCATTAAGTTTTTCAATACCTTTTGCAATGTTATTTGCAGCATAAAGTGACATGTACTCACCACTAGTTACAATATAAACCTCATCAGCATACTCATCACGAAGAGGTACACTAAAACCACCACATACAACATCACCTAAAACATCATACATTACAACATCAGGATCATCATCAAATGCACCAAGCTTATCTAGAAGCTGCATAGCAACAATAACACCACGACCAGCACATCCAACACCAGGCTCTGGACCTCCTGATTCAACACAATGAGTATTATTATATCCATCAAATTCAATATCCTCAAGTGAACAGTTACGATTTTCACGCATTGTATCAAGAATTGTAGGTATACGTTCACCTACAAGTGTACGTGTTGTATCAGCCTTAGGATCACATCCAATAACAAATGTTAATCCATCAAATGCTGCTGCCATATTTGAAACAGTTGTAGATTTTCCTATTCCACCTTTACCATAAATTGCAATTTTCTTTAAAACCATAAACTTAATCCTCCTTAATATCTTTTTTTAAGTATACATGATCATTTTCACGAACTAAATTATCAACCTTTATTCCAACAAGTCCAGAATCTATAGTTTTAATATTTTCACCATCAACTTGCATTGATTTTACAGATTCATTCACACTTCCTGTCTTATTTCCCTGAATTATTATTTCATCACCAACAGATAGTTTTGACCATAACTTTATTTCAGCAACACCTACTTTTTTATAGTAATTTGTAACCTGTCCTATGTCAATTTTTTTATATGTTGCCTTATTATCAAAGCTCATCTTTTTAGGAACACGGTAGTAAAATCCAGTGTCAAATCCACGATTAAATACAGATGATAGTTCTTCCATCCATCCTGGTAGTAGTTGTTGTGATTTTTCATTCCAAAGTTCCTCTTCATATAACTTTATTGCCTCATGATATGTATGTGTAACAGTTGCAACATAATCTGCAGCACGTGCACGTCCTTCTATTTTAAAAGCATCAATACCAGCATCTATTAGATCATCAACATGTTCTATCATACACATATCACGTGGACTTAGAAGTCTTGAATGTTCAATACTATTATTTTCAGGTTGAGTTAGTATTAATTCTTTATCTTCTGTTGATGATAGTTTCCATTCCTGACGGCATGGTTGCAGACATTCACCACAATTTGCATTACGATCATAGAAGTATGAACTAAGGAAGCACCGCCCTGATATTGCAACACACATTGCTCCATGAATAAATGTTTCAATTTCAATTGGTGAATTTTTCTTAATTTCTTTTATCTGCTGTAGTGATAATTCACGTGAAAGTACAGCACGACTAATTCCAAGATCCTTATATAACTTTAATGCTTCTGTATTTGTTGTATTTGCCTGTATACTAAGATGAAGTGGTATTGATGATTTATTTGCAATATTAATCAATCCCATATCTGAAATTATCAGTGCATCAACATTGAAACTTTCAAGCTTTGGAAGTTGACTTTTAAATAACTCCACTCCCATATCATCTACAATAGTATTTGTACATACATATAATTTTACATCATGATCATGGCAAATATCTACATAATCTTTTATTTCATCAACTGCTATATTTGCTACATTTGCACGCATATTATAGCCTTCAACTCCAACATAGATACTGTCAGCTTTATTGTTTATTGCAGCCATGAGTGATCTTTTATCTCTTGCTGGTGCTAGTAATTCAACCATAAAAATAATAACTCCTTAATTAAAATTATAAGCTAAAAATTATATAAAAAAAATAAAATTTAATAAAAAAAAAGAAAAGAAATTTTTAGAATCTAGAATTCATCTTCTAGTTCTTCTGGTATAACAGTTGGATAATTACCTGTAATACATCCTAAACAAAGATCATCATATGGTGTTCCTATTGCATCAACAAGTCCATCAATACTAATATAATGTACTGAATCTACACCAATTGCATCTCTGATTTCTTCATTGGTCTTACCAACTGCTAAAAGTTCATCTTTTGTTGCCATATCAACACCATAATAACATGGTGATATAATTTCAGGACATCCAACAAGAAGGTGAACCTCTTTTGCTCCAGCTTTACGTAGCATTTTTATAATACTTTTTGATGTTGTTCCACGTACAACACTGTCATCTATTACAATAACACGTTTATCTTTAATTTGTGATGTTACTGCATTCATTTTAAGTCTTACAGCAATTTCTCTATCTTCCTGTGTTGGCATAATAAATGTACGTCCAACATATCTGTTTTTAATTAATCCTTCAGCATATGGTATTCCTGATTTCTTCGCATATGCTAGTGTTGCAGGTATTGATGAGTCAGGTACTGCAATTACAACATCTGCATCTATTGGATATTCTTCTGCAAGCTTTTCTCCAACTTTTAATCTTACATCATATACACTTTTATCAAATATTGTACTGTCTGGTCTTGCAAAGTATAAGTATTCAAACATACAATTTGCTGTATGATCAGGTGTATCTAAAAAGTAGCTTGTTTCATTTCCATCTTCATCAATTTCTAGTATTTCTCCAGGTTGTAGTGTACGAACATAATCTACACCAATTGAATCAAATGCCACAGTTTCTGATGCTAGTACTGTGAATCTATCATCCATACCAAGTGATAATGGCTTCATTGCCAGTGGATCACATATTGCATATAGTTTTCCATTTAATAATAATACCAGTGCATATGATCCTATTAACATTCCACATACACTTTTAAGTGTTGCAATTATATCTTTTGTTTTAGGATATTCTCTGAGTATTAAATGACAGATAACTTCAGAATCAGTATTTGACTTAAATTTAAATCCATCATCAATTAACTGTTTTCTGAGTATTTCTGAATTTACAATGTCACCATTGTGTGCCATTGATATTTGTAGATGTTCTGTTTCTTCAACAAATGGTGAACAATTTTCATGGGATGATGTTCCTGTTGTTGAATAACGTACATGTCCTACACCCATATGTCCATTTAAAAGTTCTACTATATTATCACTAAATACATCAGCAACAAGTCCCATACCTACATGAGTATTTACTATACCATTTTTTATAACACTAATTCCTGCTGATTCCTGTCCTCTATGTTGAATTGTATGTAACCCTGATAATATCCAAGGTGCAACTTCAACATTTTCATCAGGAGAATATATTCCTATAACACCACATTTATCTTGCAAATCATTTTGCACTTTATGTCTCTCCATATCTTATCTTTAAAAAAAAATCTAGGTTTAAGTATAATTATATTTTTATTTTTAACAATACTTATAATTTTAGTATATAAAACATGACTAAAACTTCAGTTAATAATAATAATAAAAATTAGTTAATAAAAAGAAATGATTTTAAGACTATAAACTATAAAAAGGAGGTTAAGGGGTTGTGGAGTATTTACTTATAATAAGTTTTCTCCAAGTTTCTGTGCTCTTTTTATTTGTTCATCAGATAGACTATTTGGTTCATTAACATCTCCAAAGCATTCAATATCCATAATTTTAAATCCAAGTGATTCAAATCCTTTTGCTGCAAGTTCTGCAGATGCTCTGAATTCATCTTCATCTGCTATTTCTTGTGTTGTTATTATTGAAAACTTCTTACCTTTATATTCTTCTGGAAATGTTGAAAGATAGAATGCATATAGTCTATCAATAAATATTCTAGTTATTCCTGTTAGGTCAAAGAAGTATATTGGTGATGCTAAAACTACTCCATCACATTCTTTAAGTGCACTATATAGCTGTTGCATGTCATCATTTACTGGACATTCACCATTGTGTGATTTACAATAGTCATCTCCTTGACAGTCTGCTATATTCATCTTTGTTAGATCAAAGATTTCAACATCAGCACCATTATCTTTTGCTACATCCAATGCTAGATTTAATGCTGTTGTTGAATTACTTCCTTTTCCTCTTGGACTGGATGTTATACCTATTATTTTCATGTGAAATCACATGCTGGTTTATAATAAGTTTTCTCCGATTTTTTTAGCTTTTTCTACTTGTTCATCAGTTAAGCTGTTTGGTTGGTTTCCGTCTCCAAATGCTTCTACATCTACAACTTCAAAGCCTATTGTTGCAAATGCTTGTGCTGCAAGATCCATTGCTGCTTTAAATGCACTTTCATCAGGCATTCCTTGTGTTGTGATGAGTGAGAATTTTTTTGCACCGTAGTTTTCTGTAAATGGTGTCATGTAGAATGCATATAATCTGTCGATGAATGCTCTGGTTCTTGCTGTTAAGTCAAAGAAGTATATTGGTGATGCAAGAACTAATGCGTCACATTCTTTGATTGCTTCATATATTGGATCCATTCCATCTTTGATTGCACATTCATCACCGTGTGCTTTACAGTAGTTATCTCCGTGACAGTCTGAAATTTCCATTTCTGCTATGTTGAAGATTTCTACTTCTGCTCCTTTTGCTTCTGCTGCATCTAATGCTGTTTTTAATGCTATTGTTGAGTTACTTGCTTCGCCTCTTGGGCTTGATGCTATTCCTATAATTTTCATTTAAAATCACCTATTATGTTTATACATTGTTAAATATAGTATTTAAATATTATGAATGTTTAACAAACCTAAAACACTTAAAAGAACAGTAAATACTAAAATAATCCCTAAATTACCCTTATTTGATAAAAAAATATATTGTTAATCATTATATCATATTTAAAAAGAATATTATGACTATAAAAAAGATAATACAAACTTTCTTAAAAAAAATAAGAAATATTAAAATTTCCTTAAAAAACTTCAATATATACTATAAAATACAAATATAATATTATTATAAAAGATTCAAATAAAGAAAAAAGGAAACTTGAAAAAATGAAAGTAAACTATGAATGTGCACCATGTATGATGAGACAAGCATCAGAAGCAATAGAACATGCACTAGATGATGAAGATAAAAGAATGCAAGTAACACTAAAAATACTAGAATATTTAAATGAAAACTTTAAAGAAAATGTACGATCAAACAAGCTAGGAACAGATATGCATCATGAAATAATGAAACTAACAGACAACAACGACCCATACAAAGTACTCAGAGAGATGGGAAATAATGTTGCAGAAAAACTCATACCTTCAATGAAAAAAGTATTAGATGATGATCCAAGCTTTGCAAACTATGTGCAAATAGCAGTAGTAGGAAATATAATAGACTTTGGTGCTCTAACTCAGGATACTGATATGGAAGCAATGATAAAACAACAACTAACACAACCACCAGTAATAAATGATATAGACAAACTAGATGAAGCACTAAGAAATTCACAAAACATACTATATTTAGCTGATAATGGTGGAGAAATAGTATTTGATAAATTATTAATTGAAAAAATAAAACAAGACTACGATGTAAATATAACACTTGCACTAAAGGAAAATCCTATACTTAACGATGCACTACTACCAGATGCACAGAAACTTGAACTTGACAAGTATGCAAAACTAATAACAACAGGTGCAGCATCAGTAGGAGTAGTTGAAGACTACATATCAGATGAACTTAAAGAACTTATTGACACATCAGATATTATAATAAGTAAAGGTATGGGAAACTATGAAGGACTAACAGAGATGAACATAAAAACACCAGTATACTTCCTTCTTAACACAAAATGTCAAGTAATATCAGATGATGTTGGTGTACCACTTAAAAGTAATGTTGTAATAAAAAGAGATCTATCAGATAACTAGATTCATATATTACCTCTCCCCACCTACCATTTTTATATTAAATCTAATTTTTTTCATAAAAAAATAGTTCATGACATATAGATATCATGCTAAAAAAAGAATAAAAAAAGGGTGTTATGTGTTGAAGGTCATTTTTATGCTTTTGGATTTGTTGTTGTATTTAAAACATCGCTAAATTCTAGATCTGCTTCCCATTTATCTTTACATGCACATGTAAATTCTTCAAGTTCTTTTGTAACTTCTTGTTTAAGATTTGATTCAATTATAAGATTTTTAAGTTTTGAGTTACATTTTTTACAATTATATGGGCCACGTCTTGTTCCAAATCCTGCTGTATCCATTATCATTGGAATGTCAACATTTGCACGTACCTGTTTTATTATTTCAACTGTTGTCCATATCCATGGTGGATTGTATGATCCACGTTTCCAGAGTGAATCCATTAGTGTTCCTCCATGTACTGTTGCAGGACAGTATGCAAGACGTTTTACACCTACATCTTTTGCATATTGTGCAGATTGTACTGCTTCATTTAATGCATCTTTTTCAGATAGAAGTATTGGTTTTACAAGAAGATATGCTTTAGCACGTACATCATAATCTTTTATTGAATTAATTTTATTTACTGCATCTTCAAATGACTTATTTGTAATTCCCTTATTAATATTATTAAGACGTGTTTGTTCATTTGATGTTTCAAGACCTATACCAATTTCAAATATTTTATCAGGTATTAGTGATGCAAGATGAATAAGTGCATCTTCTTCTATAAATTCAGGTTTTGATTCAACAATTACCTCTTTTATGTTATCATACTTATTAAATTCATTGAAGATATGATCTTGTACATTTTCTGCAACTTCATTTCTATTAAGAAAACTACCTGATACAAAGAGTTTTATTGCAACATTTTCATGTGATGTAATATCTGTCTTTTCAAGTTGACGATTCCATTGTTCATCAAATATTTCAATAAGCTGATCATCACTAATTGGACAAAGTGGTGAATCTGCAATATAACTACACATTGTACATCCACCAGTATCTACAGCCCATTGACATCCACTTGTTGGAAGAACAATAAAGATTGTATATCCAACAGAATCATATAATCTATCTTCTCCTGCCCAGCTTGCTGCATACTTATTTATTGGCTTTTTATCTTTTTTACGTTCTCTTTTATTTTTAATATTTTCTATTGCATTTTCTCTTAATTGTTTATTTATCTTTTGTATCTGCATATTAACTCATAAACCCCTATTATATTTATTTCATATTTTTATTTAGAATGATGCCAGTACATCCTCTAGTAATCTTAGTGAATTTAGCCTATCTTTTCCTATTGGAGAACCTACAACAAATTCATTAATTCCAATATTTTCAAATAACTCAATTTTCTCCATTATATTTTCTGGATTTCCACATACAGCAAATGCATTACACATATCATCCGTTACAAGGCTTGCTGCCTTTTTAAAGTTATGACTTGCAAGGGCAACATTAATATCATCTGCAATACTTAGTGGTATGTTATGACGCTCTAGCACTACACTTGGTGCTCCTGCTATAATAAATGCCACAACTACCTTTGCATTATTATATGCTTTTTGCATGTCATCTTCAATACTACATGCTGTATATGCTGCATAATTAAATTTCTTATCCTTATTTGCTGATTTTTCAATTCCCTTATTTATCAGTGGTATTGCAACTTCAAAGTCTTTTTCATTTGATGCATTAATAAGTGCACCATCTGCAACTTCTCCTGAAGCTTCAAGCATACGTGGACCTTGTGCTGCCATATATATTGGAATATAGTCTTGAACCTTACTTATACCACTAAGTGATGCTTTATTATCATTTATCTTATCACCATCAACAAGAGATCTGATAGTTCCTATTGCATCTTTAACAGTTGACACAGGCTTATTCCATGAAATATTTAATGTTTCCATTGTAGCCTTATCACCAGGACCTACACCTACAATTGCACGACCATTTGATATTTCATCAAGTGTTGCAGTTGCAGCTGCAATTGTAACAGGATTACGTACATATGGATTTGACACACCTGATCCCATCTTAATTGTTGATGTTTCATGTGCAATAATTGCAAGTACTTCAAAAACATCACGATTATTATAATGATCTGTAATCCATACATTTTCAAAGCCAATATTCTCTGCTACCTTAACAACATCAACAACATCACCTATTGGCTCATTTGGAAGTAGTTCTAAACTAAATTTCATCTGATTTAATCCCCTATTTTTTAGTTGAATATAAAATTAATTAATTTTTAATAAATTTGATATAGATTTATTAATTATTAGAAAAATAATTTTTATTAATAAATACTATGTTTTACTTAACATATAATTTTTAATAACAAAATATACTAAAATTTAAGAAAAAAATTGAATTTATAGGAGTGTAACAATTTATATGAAACAAGAAAATTGGCTATTAAACAATATTATTGACACAGATCAATGTGCAAAATGCGGAACTTGTACAATACTATGTCCAAATAATATACTTACATTTGAAGATGTGCCAACTCTTACAGATAAATGTCTAAGAAATGGACGTGGAACATGCCATGAAGTATGTCCAAGAGTATCATCATCAAAATATCAGATACAAATCAGAGAAAAACTAGAAGATCACAGATATACAACACCACTAAGCTATGATGATGCACTAAAAGCTATAATTAAAACACTCATGGATAAAGATGAAATAGATGGTGCAATAATTGTAGGTGAAGACCACTGGAAATCATTATCACTTGTTGTAAATGAGCCAGGAGAACTAGAAGTTGAAGAACACACACATAACTACTACCAATCTCCTCTTGCAGCACTAGAGCATATGGGAGAAATTGACCTTGAACGTGTAGCAATAGTAGCACTTCCATGTCAAATACAAGGATTTAGAAAAATACAATACTTCCCATATATTGCAAAACATGAACTTGAAAAAAGTCTCAAAGGTCATAAGCCTGTAAAAATACCACAGATAAAATATCTGATTGGTCATTTCTGTACAGAAAAATATGATCATGGAAATATGATGGAAGTTCTAAGAAGTGAAGGAATTAATATTGAAGATGTAAAAAAATTCAAAAGAGAAGTTCCAAAACTTAAAGTTGAAACAGAAAATGACACATACACACTTCCACTTAAACCAATTGCAATGAATGAAGGATGTAAATTATGTAATGACTATGAAGCTAACATGGCAGATATTTCAATAGGTGTTGAAGGAAAAACAACATGTATTAACATACGAAAAGATGAACTTAACTACTTCAAAGACATACTAGATTTAACAGAAGATACAGAAGATCTTCCAAAAACAAGACATGAACATAAACTTAACAGATTCATGGTAAATGTTACAAAAAGACAAGATGAAGGAAAACCAGTATCATACTACTGGATGGGAGACTATCCTGGTGTTGGAAAACAGATGGATGGAAATCATTTCATACGTCTTAAAGCAGGAAAATCAGGATGGTATACACACAGACAACTTGAAGATATACTAGATATATCAAAAAGATATGATCTTGAAATTAAAATTACAACACGTGGAGCATATGAACTTCACAATGCAAAATCATCCATGGTACCTGTAATTATTGATGATCTTAAAAAACGTGACCTGGTATCAGGATCTGAAGGACCACTTCTCAGATCAACAATTGCATGTCCTGGAGATAAACACTGTAAAATGGGATTAATTGATACACTTGCACTTTCTGATAAAATTGAGGAAAAATTTGCAGAATATCCAACACCATATAAATTTAAAATTGCAATATCAGGATGTCCAAATAAATGTGTAAGACCTACAATACATGATATTGGTATTATGGGAGTTGTATATTCAACAGTAAATGCTGACATGTGTGTAAATTGTGGACGTTGTGCTGAGGTATGTAAAGTTGATGCAATAGACTTCACAGATGTTGCAGTGCCAAATAGTGATATATGTATTGATTGTGGTAAATGTTATCGTGCATGTCCAAATAATGCAATTGAACTAGATCATATGGGATTTGAAGTATTCCTTGGAGGTAAAAGTGGACGTGAAGTTGTAGAAGGACGTAAAGTTGATATTAAAGATGAAGATGAACTATTTGAATTCATTGAAAAAGTATTAATTTTATACAATAAACTCGCTGATATGCCACAAAAAGAAAGAGTTGCAGATACAATTAAAAAAGTTGGATTTGACAACTTCATAGCTCAACTTGATGATATAAAATTATAAAATAAGAAAGATATCTTCACCCTCCCCATAACCACCTTTTTTATGAGAAGACTAATTTTTAAAAATAGAATAAATTTTTTTTTGATAAAAATATTAAAAAAAAATAAAAAAAAAGAAAGTTAAATAACCTTAGAAATAATTCTAAAATGGTAGTTCTATGTATCGTTTATGATTAGTACAACTATACCAATTTACAATATTTCCAAAGCTGTTACGTTTTGATGTAGCATCACATTTATACCATTTACCATCTATATATACTTCTGCCCATACGTGTCCTGTTACAAGTCCACTTGAGAAGTAACATGTTGCATGGTTATATCTTGCTGGTATTCCAAGTGTACGCATCATTGCAATAACAAGATTTGACATATCACAACAGTTACCATATCCACGACTTAATGTACCTTTTGCACCATAACGTGTATTATAATATCCACTATATGATGTTCTATCACGTACATAGTTAAATATTGCAACTGCCTGGTTATAGATACCTGTAACACCAGATATTGCTGTATGTACTGCTTGTTTTATTGCAGAATCATTTACTTCACAGTTTGCTGTTCTTTTTACATAATCCTCATATCCCTCAGGTACAGGATATGGTTCATCTCCAGCTGAAAATGAAAGTACAGTTCCATATGCAGAACATATTCCATGATTTGCAATATATGCTACAGCTCTTGTATAGAAATAGAATGCATCAGCAAAGTCCATAACTTTACCATTTACTTCAAGAGTTCTTGGAGCACGTCCATTTTTAGCATAGCATTGAACTATTTCATTTGCAAGTTTAATGTAGTCTTCTTTGTATATTTTTTCATTATTACAATTTGTTTTTGATGTAACACCATTATCAAATCCTGCTACACAGAATGTTGAATTATCAGTATATACCTGACATAACATGTAGAGGAAATCCTCAGGTGATACATGGTCATCTGGAAATGTTACATAGTTTGGAAGTTGTCCCCATTTTTCAATGAAAACTTTTGTATCATTTGCTTTTCTGAGAACATCAGCATAGGAATAGTTTGCTACCCTTGATTGTACTCGAAGAGTTGATGTTGCATTTGATTGTGTTATATAACTATTACCTGAGTATTTTACTGTAATATTATTTATTACATTAGATAATGCATCAGTATTTGAATATACAACTTTTGCTTCACCATTTGATACTTTTACATTGTCAACTGTTTTTCCATTTACTTTAAATGCTACAGTTCCTGTATTTATTTTATTATTTTTTGAATCTAAAATTTGTGCAATTATTGTTACTGCACTACCTTTTTTTGCAAAAAATATGTCATTAATTATTATTTTTGAAGAACTTCTAAAGACAGCATTTGATGTCTTTGAGTTTTCATTAGTATATGAAGTTTCACCAACTTTAAGCATAAGTGAGTATTCTCCACTTGATGGTGCTGTGTAGTTAAGTGCTACTACTCCATTTTTTACTCGTGTTGAACCTATTGTTTTACCATTTAACTTAAATACAGCTGGTGCATCAGCTAGGATACGTCCATCTGTATAGTATACATTAGCTTTAAATTCAACATTACTATTTCCATCTTCTGAATATGATGGTAAATCAATTACAATGTTACGCTTTTGTAGTGTTAGTGTTGAAGTTGTAGAACCTCCATATGTTGAATCTGTTTCTCCAACTTTCACTAGCATTTCATAATCTTTTGATGTCCAATTTGGAATTTCAAGATAAAATGTAGCGATTCCATTGATTACAGTAGTTCTTGATTTTGTTATTCCATTGATTTTTAGCACTGATTCAGGTCCTGTTACTTTACTTCCTGATGTTGTTTTTACTACTGCATTAACTTCTATTGTTTGATTACTTACTGTTTTTATTGGATCTAGTTGTATGTTTATGTCTGATTTTGATTGTGTTGCTATTTGTTTTGCTGTGGCTGTTTTTTGTTGTTTTGTTGTATTGTTTGTAGTTTGAATTGATTCAGTTTTTTCAGATTTTATGCTTACATTATCATTAGATTCAAAATTTGATTTTTTTAATGAATTAACATTATATGATGTAATATCATTGTATGATGAGTGATCATAATTATCAGATGTTACTGTTGGCTGTTCATCTAAAGATAATGTAGTGTGATTAGATGAATCTGCTGCTACAACAGTTCCTGCTCCGATAAATAATGTGACTAAAAAAATCAAAAATAAATGAGCCTTAATCTTACCGCCTCCATAATAAACCAAAATATGAAATATTATTTAATTTTGACTAAGTAAGGTATTTACACCTTTATATTCTGATTTTTTTTTCTAAAATTTGTTTTTTGATAATCAATTCTTTTATCTATAGTCATTTTTTTTAATAAAAAAATTAATAAGCTCTGAAATAAGAATCTTTTTTTCAATTCTTAACTATATTTTTAGTTTAGAAAGTATTTAAAAGTAGTGTCATATTTAATTGAAAAACAAGTCAAACCGAAAAGTATATATACTATGATAAGTATATATTAATATGTGCCTTGAGCACAGCCATATAAGTTAGTCCCGTAGGGTAGTGGCAATCCTCCTGGTCTTTGGAACCGGGGACAGCGGTTCGACTCCGCTCGGGACTACTATTTTCTAAAAAATATGGAAAAAACTTCTCTTTTTAACAACAATTAATTTAAAATCTAATTTTACATAATAATTTTATAAATATATATAATAAACAAACTATTTTAATATAACTATAAACATAATATATATTTAACAAACAGATATTATACTTTTAATAAAATAAATTTAAGGGAGTAGTAGAAGATATGCCATATGAAGATGTAGTAACTAAATATTTAGATGAAGATCCAGAAAGAAGAGTAAAATTATTTAAGTTATATACAAGACTTATGATAATTTCAACATTTACAATAGCAGCTGGAGTAATTCTATACATATTTATAGCATTCCATATAATATAGACACTAACTACTATTTTAATTTAACCTTCCTTCCATTTTTTTAATAGCTACTTTTATTTTAAAAACCTGAATTATAAATTAAATTCTGCAAAGAACGAGTTCTACTCATAGCATTCTCAAGGATCTTATCTGAAACAACAAGTGTAGCAATAGGATCACCAACATCATAAACATAATTCATATCACACAAATCATGCACACAATCAATATTACGTAAATCATAACAAGCTTTCTTCTGACTAAATACAATCAACTTAACACAAAAACTAGACACAGGATTCATTTGAACTTCAACTCCACTGCATGCATCAATATGAGCCTGAGCCATATTCATATTATATGAATTTTCAACACACTCAAAAGTACCCTGAATTCTAGGATTAACCTCAATAACATAAGCCTTATTATCTTTAATAATAAAATCAACACCATTAGATCCAACAAGCTTATACATACGAGCAATCTTTTGTGAAATATTTTCAAGCTTATCAATATGATTAATACAAGGTGTAATATTACCACAATATGAAAAATCACTCTTATCAAGTCCACGAGGAGCAATAATTTGATCAGAAGATGTAACCATAGTAGTGCTATGATCAGGATAAGCTAAAAATGATGTACTAACACTATTTCCATCAACAAATTCCTGAAGTAAAAACTTATCATCATATTCAAATCTTGCATCAAACCACTTAATATTCTTACCACCAGAACCATTAACAGGCTTTGTAATAAATCTTTTATCAGGATAATTTTGTACAATTTCATCAGCCTCATCCATACTAGATACAAGATATGTATCAGGCATTAAGAAATTCTTATGTAACTTCTTATACAACTTATACTTATCATTAACAGCACCTGTATCTTTATTTCCAATAATCTTAGATTTAGGAAAACGAGATGTATCAATATCTCCACAACAGATAATATAATCAACATCAACAACATAATTAAGAGCTAAATTTTCAATATCAACATTATTATAACCAGGCTTATCAATAATAATAAGCTTATCTACATAATCATGCATATCAAGAATATCAAAAAAACTAGTAGCATAAACAGTATGACCTAACTGCTTTAAGGATTTTGCAACAGCACGAGTATTTGAACCTACAACTAAAAATTTACTAATAAAAATACAACCCCTTAAAATTAATTAATGGATATAGATATGTTAAACATAAAATAAGTATTTAATTAAAAAATAGAATTCTAATATAAAAAATAAAATCTAGATAAAAATAAGTAAAAAAATATAATTCAAAAAAAATAGTCTTTTTCTAAAAAAGAAGTTTAAAGAAAGAAAATCATGGAAAAATCCATGAAATCTATTCTGCTTCTTCTCTTGCATTAATGTTTTTCTTAATAACTTTAAGTTGTGCAAAACTTTCTCTTTCCATTTCCTCTAAACGCATTTCAATAAATTTGATTGTGTTTTGAATACGAGGAATAGTTACATGCTCTAAAGCATTTACTCTTCTTTTAGTTGCTTCAACTTCTTTTGCAAGAAGCATGATGGTTTTTTCAATTTCACCAAGTTCTATAATAATTTTTATAGATTCTTCAAATTCCTTTGCAGCTACATCTAAGTTAGCTGAAGTTCCAGCAAAACCGTAACCTCTGCTTATTACATCGTTGGTTGTAGTTTTACTTTTTACAACTGGTACTGAAACTCCCATAATACTTCTGGAAGTAATATCAAGTTCAAGAGATTCTCGTACAGATAAAGCTGCACGTTTTACTGCCATATCTCCCATGTCTATTTGAGCTTTATTAAGTTCTGAGTATGCGATTGTTAATTTTTTTTCAACTTCATCACGAGAACCTTGAACACGATCAAGAATTTCGAAAAACTCTTTAATGAGAGCATCTCTTTTTTCTTTAAGAAGACTATGTCCTTTAGTAGATAATTTTGCTCTATCTTTCAGATTAAGAAGTTCATTACGTGTTGGGTTAACATCGTCTAATCTTTCATCTGCCATATTTAGCCTCCTATACTGAGATACTTAAATCGAAAGAATAAATGAATTTATTCCTCAGAAGATTCGGTTGATCCTTCTTTAGGTAAGTATTTTTCAATAAGTTCTTCTTTAACACGTTTAAGTTCAGTTTCAGGTAAGATAGATAATAATTTCCAACCTAAGTCAAGAGTTTCTTGAATTGATCTGTCTTCATCTTTAGCTTGTCTGATGAATTGATCTTCAAATGCATCAGCAAATTCTAAGAATTTAAGATCACGTTCGGTTAATGCTTCTTCCCCTACTACAGCGGTTAAGTCACGAAGTTCACGACCTTCTGCATATGCAGCATATAATTGGTCTGATACTCCACTGTGGTCTTCACGGGTACGTCCGTCACCAATTCCACCACTCATTAATCTTGAAAGTGAAGGTAATACATCTACTGGTGGGTAGATACCTGTCCTATCAAGTTCACGTGAAAGTACGATCTGACCTTCTGTAATATATCCAGTTAAGTCAGGAATTGGGTGAGTAATATCGTCCTGTGGCATAACTAATATAGGCATCTGTGTAATTGAACCAGGTTTACCTGATATACGTCCTGCTCTTTCATATATACCTGCTAAGTCGGTATACATGTAACCAGGGTATCCTCTACGTCCAGGTACTTCGTTACGTGCTGATGAAATTTCCCTTAAAGCTTCACAGTAGTTTGTAATATCTGTAAGAATTACAAGTACGTGCATTCCTTTTTCAAATGCAAGGTATTCTGCTGTTGTTAAAGCCATTTTAGGTGTCATAATTCTTTCGATAGCAGGGTCGTCTGCTAAGTTCATGAATACTGTTACTCTTTCAAGAGCTCCAGTTTGTTCGAACTCGTTCATGAAGAAGTTTGCTTCTTCGTGAGTAATACCCATAGCACCGAAAATTACAGCGAACTCACTGTCTTCTGAAATTACTTTTGCTTGTCTTGCAATCTGTGCTGCAAGGTCGTTGTGAGGTAATCCAGATCCAGAGAAGATAGGTAATTTCTGACCACGTACAAGAGTGTTCATTCCGTCAATTGTGGAAATACCTGTCTGGATAAACTCTGCAGGGAATTCTCTTGCTGCTGGGTTCATTGGGGAACCGTTTACATCTAACTCTACTTCAGGAATGATGTCAGGTCCACCGTCAATAGGTTTACCTATACCGTTGAATATTCTTCCAAGCATGTCTGTTGATAGACCAATTTTAGCTGTTTCTCCTGTGAAACGAACTTTTGTTGATTCTGTGTTGAGGTCACTTGTACCTTCAAATACCTGAACAACTGCAAGGTCATCTTTAACTTCAAGAACTTGACCAGTTCTCATTGAACCATCTGGTGTTTCAATATCTACGATTTCGTTGAATGCTACACCTTCAACACCTTCAACCATCATTAAAGGACCTGAAACTTCTGCTACAGTTGTATATTCTTTTGTTTTTACATCTATATCATTCATTGTAAAGCCTCATTACATTGTGTTGTTATACTTTCTTTGATTTGTTCAACTTTTGTCATGAATTCGTCTTCAGGAACGTATTTCATTCTGTCAAGATCTACTCTTACATCTAATGTTACAAGTTTATCTACATCTGCACCATCAGCAAGTGCTGCTTGTGCTGTTGTGTTGTATTGTAAGATAGTTTTTAACATGTTGTACTGTTTTTCTGGTGAACAGTATGTATCTGTATCATCGAAAGCGTTTTGTTGAAGGAAGTCTTCTCTTAACATACGTGCTGCTTCAAGAGTTACACGGTCTTTTGGTGGAAGTGCATCAGGACCTACAAGTTGTACAATTTCGTTAAGTTCTGATTCTTTCTGTAAAAGAGCCATAGCTGTATCTCTTAATTCTCTCCAATCTTCACCTATTTCAGAAGTCCACCATTTGGTGATACTGTCAACATAGAGTGAGTAACTGCTTAACCAGTTAATTGAAGGGAAGTGACGTTTATCAGCAAGTGATGCATCAAGTGCCCAAAATACTTTTGCAATACGTAATGTGTTCTGTGTAACAGGTTCAGATAAGTCCCCACCAGGAGGTGATACTGCACCTACAATTGTAATGGATGATTCAGCTTTGTGAGATCCAATTGTTGTTACACGTCCTGCACGTTCATAGAACTGTGCGAGTCTTGATGCGAGGTAAGCAGGGTAACCTTCTTCCCCAGGCATTTCTTCAAGACGTCCTGAAAGTTCTCTCATAGCTTCTGCCCATCTTGATGTACTGTCTGCCATAAGAGCTACATCGTATCCCATATCTCTGAAGTATTCAGCAATGGTAATACCTGTGTATACACATGCTTCCCTAGCTGCTACAGGCATGTTTGATGTGTTTGCGATAAGAACTGTTCTGTCCATTAAAGGATTTCCACTTTTTGGATCTTCTAGTTCAGGGAACTCTGTAAGTACCTCTGTCATTTCGTTTCCACGTTCTCCACATCCGATATATACTACAATATCAGCGTCTGCCCATTTTGCTAATTGTTGCTGTGTTACAGTTTTTCCTGAACCGAATGGTCCTGGCATAGCTGATGTTCCACCTTTTGCAAGACAGAAGAATGTATCTTGTGCTCTCTGTCCTGTTATAAGAGGTACATCTGGGTCTAATTTGTTAACAAATGGTCTTCCTACACGTACTGGCCAAATTTGCATCATTTGAACTGTTTCAATACCGTTTTCAGTTTCAACTTCTGCAATATCGTCAACAATTGTGTATTTACCTGGAGCTACGATTGATTTAATTTTACCTGACATTTTAGGTGGTATCATAATTTTGTGTTCAATTGATGATGTTTCATCTACTGTACCTATGATGTCTCCACCATTTACTTCGTCTCCAACTTGTGCTGTTGGTTTGAAGCTCCATTCTTTTGTTTTATCTAATGCTGGTACGTCTACCCCTCTAGGAATGAAATCTCCTGTTTTGAATTTGATTTCATCTAAAGGTCTTTGAATACCGTCGTAAATTGATTTAAGTATTCCAGGACCTAATTCTACTGAGAGTGGACCACCAGTACTTTCAATTTTTTCTCCTGGTTTAATACCAGCAGTTTCTTCGTATACTTGAACTGTAGCTGTGTCGCCGTGAAGTTCAATAATTTCACCTATGAGTCCTATGTCTCCTACACGTACCATTTCGTGTACTTTGGTACCACGCATACCGTCACCGACAATAACCGGACCTGCAATTTTAATAATATTTCCTGTGATCATTTTACCATCTCAACCCCAATAACTCTTTTAATAAGTGCATTCATTGGGTCAGTTTCTCTTTTATGTGAACCTGACTTATCGGGTACTTCTATTATCATTGGTAATGCTGTTGATTCACTGTATTTTGTGATATCATCACGTAATTCATCACCAATTTTTTCTGTAGTTATGATGATTGCATATTCATCATCAACTAATTGCTTTAAAGTAGCTTTTGATTCTTCTTTGTTATGTACAGGGAATCCACTTTTGATTCCACCTAACATAAAACCAGTTACTGTATCTGGATCTGCCATTATAGCTATATTATTTTTCATAATAACATCTCCTTAATTTCGGAACTAGGTATTGAGTTTCCTCTTTTACTTCTTGCAATAATTTTTAGATTTTTAATTTCAGTTTCTTTTTTATTTAAGAAACCAATGATTGGACCTACTCCGAATGGTTTTTTCTTAAATATGTTATTTGCCATATCTCTTTCGTATCCATCTAATGCGTCATCAAATACTGTGATAGATCCAGTTTGATTGTATTCTGGAATATGGTCTATGATAATTTTACCATATTGTGAACTTTCAATACTGCTTAATAAAGAAGTCATATCTTCAGATTCCATGAGTTCTTTAAGTTTCCAATCACGTAATTCATATCCGCTTTTTATAACATAAGGCTTAATTTGATCGTAACTTAAGTTATCAGATTTTGCTCTTAATATTATTTTAATGTTTGCAATGTCTACTTGAGTTCCTACATAACTGTGTAACATTCTAGTGTTTTCATCAGATTGATCTGCTGATTTTGCTAGTAATCTTTCATAATAGTAATTATCTAATGCTGATTCTAATGTTAATAATGTTTTATTTTCATTGAAATCAGGAAGTGCATCTTCTAAGATTTTTGCATATGGTGTTCCTTCAAGAGCAACAATCATATTTTGTACAGAATCTGCTTCAACAAGTTTTGAAAGATCGTCTTTTAAAACTCCGTAAGGTACGAGTAATTCGTTTGTTTCTTCTTCGTTTAGTTTTGCTTCTTTAGCAATTAAAACACTTTTAATGTTTTTAATATCCCATTGATCAAGCATTAAATCAAATGTTGGTTTAAGATCTTTAGGTGCAATTCTTGCAAGTAAATCATATGATTCAGCAAGGTTTACATCAAGTGCTTGTTCTGTTGGGTATTTGTCAACTAAACCTGCGAAGTCTTTGTGACCTCTTAAGTAGTTTTTAAATTCGTCTTCGTTTTCTGTTTCTGTTAATTCTGTAAGTTGTTTATCATTGAAGATTTTACCTATTTTTGCTCTTACCCTTGAGTTAGGATAAGTGTATGGGTAATATTCCATTAAAGGTCTGAATGTAATTACTACAATGAGTGCTCCAATTACAGCAAGTCCTACAACTAATAATGCCATGAATGACTCAATAGAAGAGAATCCAAGAGATGTTATGATTCCTGTAATGGTTTCTTCCATTTAAATCTCCTCCATTAGTTAAACAATGTTTTTGCAACTTGTGATCTTAGATATTTTCTATATCGAAGCATACGTGCTTCAATTGTATTTTTAACTTCAACATCACCATCAATTGTGCTTACTACAGCTCCACCAATAATGTCAATTGGTGCTCCAATGATGAATGATATTTCTTCACCAGTCTGTTCTTTAACAGATGCTGAGATTTCGTCAATCATATTTTTTACATTATCAATATCGTCTGCTCTGACGAAAATTTCAAGTTGATTACTTCCTATTTCTACAGAAGCATCTTCAATCATTCTTTTTAATGCTTCCACATAATTTGCGGAATTTTCAGATGCTAATTTTTCGATTTTTTCTGATGCAATTCTGAAAGCTTTTTCAATTAATTCTTCACGTGCTTCTAATTCTTTACGTCTTGAATTAACTTTTGCTTCTGAAATTATTTGTTGATATTTCATATCAGCTTGTTTGTTAGCTGATTCAATGATGGATTCTTTTTGTTGTTGTGCTTTAACTTGTCCATCTGCTATGATTTTATCACTTTCAGCTGTAGCTTTGGAGATAATTTCATCAGATTTTACTTTAGCATCGTTTTTAATATTTGCTATTATTTTATCTGCTCCAACGCTCATCTACGTTCCTCCGAAAAAAATATTAATTTTAAAGGCTAAAATCAGCCTTTTTATTTTTAACTCTATGCTCCGAGTATTCCACCGAATACTAATAATAAGATAGCGATAAGGAAACCGTAAATAGCCTGTGTTTCAGGAATAGCTGTGAATACTAAACCTTGTGCAAACATATCTGGTTCTTCTACAACTGCTCCTACGGATGCTGATGATGCGATACCTTGACCCATACCTGAACCAAGACCACCGAAACCAACTGCTACACCTGCACCAATTGCTACTAAACCTGATGCTACTCCAAGTGGAGATCCTCCCATAATTCCTGAGAATACTAATAATAAGATAGCGATAAGGAAACCGTAAATAGCCTGAGTTTCAGGAATAGCTGTGAATACTAAACCTTGTGCAAACATACCTGAATCTTCTGCTACTGCACCTACAGATGCTGAAGATGCTATACCTTGACCGATACCTGAACCTAATGCTGCAAATCCTACTGCTGCTCCTGCACCAATTGCAGCTAGGGCTGAACCTAATGCTAATTCTGCTGCCATGATATTTTCCTCCAATTTAATGAATTTAAATTTATTTTTTTAATATAATAATTTTGTTTTGTTTAAGTAAATAATTTTAATACTAAAGTATTTTTACTTATTTTTTTACTTTAGTATATACTCTTTCTGCTTCAAATGGTTCGAATGCTTCACTAGTTCCATTGTAGAAGTTTCCGAAGAATTCAACAAAGTGGAGACGTAATGCGTGAATGAATGAACCGAGTGATTGGAAAGCAATGTTGAATAAGTGTACTGCAAAGAATACAACTATTCCTATTATTATTCCTACGAATGGGATCATGTCACCAAGTAACTGGAATAATAAGTTTGCTGTCATACCTATACCACCAGTGGATAGACATAAAGCAAGAAGTCTTGAGTATGAAAGTACATCTCCGATAAATCCGAAAATGTCCATAACTCCCATTGCACCTGCACCGTAGATTAATAATACTAATGCTATAATGAATAATACAGCAAATGGTACTACTCCACCTACAAGTAAACCAACAATAGCAAGTTCAATTAATACCCAACATAATTGACTTCCACATAATTCTTTTATGTTGTGACGTTTTATGTTGTCTATCATACCGAATAAGAATGCTATGTTGAGGTGTATTAAACCTATGATGATTGCTAAAATCAAGATGTTTTCTGGATGTGCGAATGCATTTATATCTGGAATTACTGTTGGTAGTGGTGCGTTAGCATCACCTAAGATAAATCTAGGTACAAAGTCTCCTATGAAACCTCCAGTTAACAGACCCAGCAATATAGTCCATAGACCCATTTGGGTGAGTATTGTTCCAAATGATTTGAATGTTTTGTTTACTTTTCCAATTCCATTGTATAATACAAATCCTACAATTGCAATTATAATTCCATAGAATGCATCGGTTAAACAGAAACCGAAGAAGAATGGGAAGAATAATGCCATAATTATTGTCGGATCTAAGTCGTTATAGTTTGGTGTTGAATACATGTTAACAAGTAACTCGTATGGTTTTGCAAAACCAGGGTTGTCTTGTTTTACAGGTACTTTATTTTCGTCGATTTCTTCCTGTGTAGGATCTTCAACTTCTATGATACTGTTACCTTCGGTAACTTGATCAATAACTGTTAAAGTTTCATCAACGTCTTTTTTCATTACCCAAACTTTAAACATTTTTGTTGTTTGTGTTTCACCGAAACAAGAGTAGATTTCTGTACGTTCTTTTTCAATTGCAAGTTGTTCATTTAAAACTAGTAATTGATCTTTTGAACGAAGTCCAACTTCTCTTATATCTTTTACACATTGTTCTTTTTCGTTTTTTAATTCATCTAGTTTTCTTGTAGCTGCTTCAATGATTTCACTAGATTTACCACTTAATCCTGTAATGTCTAGTTTTTCAAATTCTGAGCGTCTTAAGATACTAGAAATTTCCTCTTCAAATCCAGCTGATGATACTACAACAAGTGGTGTTACTGCTGTATCGCCGTCTGAATTTGATGAACCTTCAAATATAATAACTTCATCAGTTACTTCATCAATTGCTTCTTTTGCTTCAGATAAGTGTTCATTTGGGAGTAATCCTGTTGTGAATTTTACATATTCTGTATCTTGAAGATATGCAAAGTCTATATCAAAGCTTGATAATTGAGTTGCAACTTTGAGTTGGTCTTTATATTTATTTTCTTCAGTACCAATTGCATTCATGTGTGATTCAATTGGACTGAGAACTGAATCAACTTTATTAATGATACTTTCAGCCTGTTGAACTAAATCTTCAGGAGAGAGATTTTCTACTTCTTCAGGTTTAATTTCTTTAGGACTGAGGAATCCTTTAATAACGTCAACCATACCTGTTTTTTGCTCTGCAGATTTTAATGTATCAATGATGTTATCACATTTCATTGATAGTGATGCAATCTTAGTAGCATAAGGATCCTGTTTTGATACATCTAAGCCTGTGTATTCTTCATCTTCCCCTATTTGTTCTGAAAGATCTTCTATTTCTACAAGACCTCTTTCATAGAGTACATCTACTACAGGTTTAATGTATTGATTCAATGTTACTATGCTTAATTTTTGCATTCTTGCTGGTCTAAACATAGTACTGCTCCTATAATACGGTTTCGATTATTACATCAGCTGCGCTTTCAACATTTTGTTCTGATCCTGCTAGGGATTGTTTAATGTCAGCATCAGATTGATTGGTTATAACTACTGCTTCTTTTCCTGCTTCTTCTTCTTTAGCAAGAATGATGTGTTTTGCTTCATCATTAGCTTCAGCAATAGCTGCTTCAATATCTGAATCTACTTTAAAACGAGCTTCTTGGATCATTTGAGTTGATTTTGTGTTTGCTTCATCAATCATGCTTTCAGCTTCAGACTCTGCTTGTCTGATTGAACTGATAGCATCAGAAATATTTGCCATTTATAAATCACCTTTTTTATGATCTTTGTTTTTTCTATAAATATACCCAGTAAAACAAAAAAATTTCTCTCTTTATATTTTGTTTTTTAAAGAGATCTGAGCATACACTTTGTAATATTTAATTTAAATAAAAAATTTATAACTAATTCAAATATCACCCCAATAGACATGAGAACTTAAAATTTAACATAACCTAAAAGTATTATGAAAAATTTTAAAATGTTCATAAAATTATCTTATAATAATATATTAGGTATTATTAGTTATATAATTTTATAAAAAAAAGGTATTTTAACTATGAAATTTGGAGGTTAATTTTTTTGAAAATATTAGAAAATATGATTTTTAGTAAAAAAAAATTAAAAAGTAATTAAAAAGTAAATAACTATAATAATTACCTACATTTTTTGATGATTTTTCATATATATTTTATCAGCACCAGTTTCAATTCTAATTATCGGCTTTGAAAGATGACGTCTTGCCTCAGTTGGCACTTCATAAAATCCAACTTCTACATCACTACGTGGAATTTCAATTTTTACTTTCTCAGATGATCTTATCCTATTTTTACACTTTGGACATTTAAATCCTTTATCTTTTCCTGCTGATTTCATACGTTTTCCACATTCACATACTGGATTTTCATATGAATATATTGTAGCTTTTTTATTTAATTTAAATTTTTCAATGTTAAGTGTATGATTATCATTAACTCCACCATATATTGTAAGTTCATCACCAACTTTTAATTTACGAACAATATCTCTAAATGATTTTGTAGGCTCAAATGCTGCACATTCAATAGAACCACTACCATCTTCTACTTTGAAAAATACATGTCCACCTTCAATATCATGTGGATCTTCAGATACAACACAATCAAATTTATAACATCCAGTATTTTGCATATCACCAATTGCTACACCCTCTTGTATGTGCATATCTGTATGTTGATTTGTTGAAAATATACAATAATCTGCAATTTCCTCACCTGATTTTACAATAGAATGTGCTTTAAGTACTGCATCTGGCGTATTTCCACGTATACCATATAGTACTGGACATGGTGTGTGTGGTTCTATTGCTGCATAGTTTTGGTCTGTATCAATATTTTCAAATGTATCAGGATATGTTATTTCATTCATCTCAAATATGGATGCTTCATCTAGTTTTCTTTTTGTTCCAATATTTTCAGGCATTCTATATGCAAGAAGTTCAAATGTTTCATCTGTAAGTTCAAGTGAAATTGCAGCAATTGCACCTATTATTCCACGACCTTTTTTAAATCTATGTGATCTTGCACCAATTTTATCTGCAAATTGCTGTGCATAGTCTATTGTATATATCTGATATATTGCATTTTTTGCATATTCTCTCATTTCATCTGTTATTTCACCTTCATAGAAGATTACTCCAGGATTTGTATTTTCTCCATCAAACATTGCATATTTTTCAACATTATCAAGTACTATTTTTTCAATTAAATTTACATCTTCTCTATCATCAAGTTCTACTTTAAATGATAATGCTCCATTTCCCCGTGTTTTATATCTTGCAAATGGGTTGAGTCTTATAAGTCTTGGATAACCTACTGGTTGTATGTTATGTTTTTTTAGTTCATTTATTATGATACATGTTAGATATGTTGTACACATTCCATCTGCTGAGTCTGTATCATCTATTCCTATGTGTAATTTTATTGGTTTTTTGCTATTCAAAATAAGATACTCCCATAAAAAATATTTATTTAAAGTTTTTTTCTTTTAAAAAAAAATATAATTTCTATAATTCCATCTATACTACATACTATATTTTCCATATAAATTCAATGATTTTCCCATATAATTAAAATTCATACTATATGTAGTTATTTTTCATAATAATATTTTATAATAAAAAATATATATTATTATATATGCAATTAGATTATTCTTCAATTACAAGGGAAAATATGTTAAATGATATCAATGTCTTACTTACATTGAATGATTTTAAAACATCTAATATCTATGATAGAAGTTGTTTTGATATTCTTGCACGTAAGGATGATGTTCTCATAATTCTTAAGATCTTCCGTAACATTGATAGTTTAACACAACAACAAGCTGAAGAATTATCAAAAGTAGCAGGTACATTTCTTGCAAATCCTATTATTATAGGTCTTAAATCAAAACATAACTTCCTTGAAGAGGATGTTGTATATGAACGTTATGAACTTCCTGTAATTTCACCACAAACACTATGTAATATTATTGTTAATGAAATTCATCCTGAAATTCTTTCAAAACGTGGTGGATATTATGTTAAAGTTGATGGTAATCTTCTACGTGAGGTTCGTGAAAAAAATAACTTATCACTTAAGGAACTTGCAGATTTAAGTCATGTATCTCGTGAAACTATTTATAAATATGAACAGGGAAATAGTCAAACATATCCTGAGACAATTATGATGCTTGAGGAAATTCTTCAAACAAATCTTGCTGTTGGTATTAATCTTCTATCAACTGCTGATCAATTTAACAAGACTCTTGATGAAGTTATAAAAGAACCACAAGAATTAATTAACCTTGGATATGATGTTAAATCCTCATCAAAAACTCCATTTGATGCTATATCTGAACGTAAGCTTGAAAATGAGAAGTTAAATAAATTAAAAAAGAAGCTTGAAGATACAATTGATGAGGTTGAAAAGATTAAAAAAGAAATTAATAAGAAGACTGTTCGTAACAATATCCTAATTACTAATATGGAACGTCAAAGAAATGAAAAGAAACTCAATGAAATAGCTGAACAAACAAAGGATATTGCACAAATTACACAAAATGAAGCACTCTTTGTTCTTGAAGATAGCAAAGACACAAAAGTTGTTAAAAATATACCCTCTATATATACATGGGAACTAGAAAATATGGATAGTTTTGAAGATTTAAAAAAATTATTAAAAGAAAGAAAACAAGAAGTTGAAGAGTTATGATTTAACACTATTAATAACTTCCATTGTTTCTTCAACTTCAGAAATATTAGCCATACCAACACATACACAATCCAAATAATCAATATCCTTAATAAAATTATATGCTTCAGATGGCATAAGAACACCTGCTGCAAGAGTTCTATTTGCAACTATTTTTTTATCTGAAAACTTACCAATTAAATTCTTAATTAATGCTTTATTGTCATTATTTAGGAAATTACAATCCATCATATAACCATAAAAGTTAAGTGGAAACATTAAAACATCAAAATAATCCATAAGCTCTGAATTTGCAATTAAGTCAAGATGTGTAAATGGCATACGTGTTTCAATACCTGCTGTGAAACCAGCATCTTTTATTAACCTTAGATATTTAATAATTTCATCAAAATTACCTTCTTTTAGGTTATCATCAACAAAGAAACCATCAACAATAACACAACTTGTATCATATTTTGCAAATAACTCCATAGAATAGTCAAAATTTTCAATTGTTGTAAATCCAACACACCTCCATTTTGACCCATTTGCTATTGATATATCAATTGCACATTCAAGTTCATCAGACTTTTGAAGCATAAGAGTGTCAACACCCATAGAATATGCCTTATCTAAAATTTTAGCCACATTTTCTGGCTGTCTTTGAAAGTCAAGTTCATATAACCTGGATCTGTGACCAAATTGTTTTGCAAATAAAAATGGTGAAGTTCCAAATATTACCTCATTAAATGTCATGTGAAAAATATTCCTCCCCTTTATTATATTTTTAAATTTTTTCCATAATATTATATATTAAATTTATAGATTCTCTTAATATATCAAAATTTTTAAATTTCATAAATAAAATTAAAAACAAATATTAGTAAAAATACCTTCCATAGTTCTTAAATATTTAAAATAAAAAAATAGAATATTTATAATAAAAAAAATATAATTATATATATCTTAGTAATAAGGTAATAAAACTAAACTAATATAAATATTTTAAAAAAAATATGATTTTAACTTAATTCAACTTATAAAGGAGAGTTTATATGCAGAAAGTTTTAGTTGCAGATAAGATAAATGAAAAAGGAATAGAAGTACTTGATGGTGTAGCTGAAGTTGTAAACAACCCAGAAATCACACCTGAAGAATTACTAGAAACAATTGATCAATACACAGGAATCATTGTAAGAAGTAGAACAAAAGTAACAAAAGAAGTTATTGACAAAGCAGAAAACTTAAAAATTATTGCAAGAGCAGGAGTTGGAGTAGACAACATCGATGTAAATGCTGCAACAGACAAAGGAATTCTTGTAGTAAATGCACCACAATCCACATCAATTACAGTAGCAGAACATGCAATGGGATTAATCCTATCATTAAGCCGTAAAATTGCAATTGCTGATGCATCAGTAAAAGCAGGTAAATGGGAAAAAAGCAGATTCATGGGAATGGAACTTAGAAACAAAACCCTAGGTGTAATAGGTATGGGAAGAATCGGAAGTCAAGTTGTAAAAAGAGCAAAAGCTTTCGAAATGGATGTAATTGTATACGACCCATACATAACAGAAGACACAGCAAAAGAATTAGGTGTAAGAATTACAACACTTGATGATCTAGTAGAAAATGCTGATGTAATGACAATCCACGTACCACTCACACCAGAAACCAAAGGATTAATATCCAAAGATGAACTTACACGTATGAAAGATCATGCAATAGTAATCAACTGTGCAAGAGGAGGAATCATAAACGAAGAAGACCTCTACGAAGTACTTAAAGAAAGACCAGAACTCAAAGCAGGTCTTGATGTATATGAAAATGAACCACTCGAAGACAGTCCACTTGCAACACTAGATAACGTAGTACTTACACCACACATTGCAGCATCAACAAAAGAAGCACAAAGAGATGCAGCTATCATTGTAGCTAAAGAAGTTAAGGAAGTGATTAATGGTAACAACCCCAGTAACGTACTGAATGTACCCATCGTAGATTCAGAAACCTTACAACAAATCAAACCATACTTCAGCTTAACACAAAAACTTGGACAAATTCTTGTACAAACAGCATCACCAAACATAAAAGAAGTAAAAATCATCTACAGTGGTGAAATTACAGGAAGAGCAAAAGAACCACTTACACGTGAATTATTAAAAGAATTCCTAAACCCAATTCTTACAGAACCAGTTAACTCAATAAATGCAAAATCTGTAGCAAACCAGAGAGGAATCACCATCACAGAAGGTGAAACTGACAAAAACGGTAAATACGATGCTACAATAAAAGTAGATGTAATCACAGAAAATGGTGACGAATTTACAATAGAAGGAACAGTAGAAAACGGTGATGTAAAAGTTATATCAGTAGATGACTACGACATAAACCTTGTAGTAGAAAATCTTATGGCAATCATCAAATATGTAGATCTACCAGGCACAATTGGTAAAATTGGTAAAATCTTAGGAGACTATGAAATTAACATTGGCGAAATGAAAGTTGGTAGAAAAACTGCTGGTGGAGAAGCTGTAATGGTTATTAAAGTTGACCAAGAAATACCAGAAGAAGTTGCAACAAAACTTGAAGAAACAAAAGATATTGAAAGTGTAAAAACACTCAACTTATAAGTTTAACAACAACACCCTAACCTTCCTCTTTTTTTATATTTTTTTTAGGATTAATTTTAATAAATACACATTAAATCTAGTTTTATAAGTAAGATAATTCTCATTAAAGAAAATTTAGTAAAAAAAATAGTAAAATGGGGGTTATTATAAATTGAAAAAATGAATTTTCTCTATTCATTACGCAATTGCTCATTTTCAGCTTTAAGTCTTTTAATGTCCTCTTCCATCTTCTTAATTTCATCTTCTAATTCTTTGGAAGTTTTAGGTTTTGCATCTACTTCATCAACTGGTTTTTGTGCATCTACATCTATAATACCACTAGCATCTGTTGTAGATTCTATTGGCTGTTGTCCTGGTTTCATAACATTAATTGTTATTTCATCAATTTCATCACCAGGTGTTTTATCTGTACGTATTGATACTTCAAGATCATCTCCTGGTTCATATTCTGGTGGTAGTGGTACTTTTTTTGTTATTAATTCTCCGTTAACTTCTAGTTCTAATTCTACTACGTGCTGTTGTTGTTGCATATTATTCACATCCATTGTAATATTGTTATCTATAATATTTTCATTGTTTATATTGTTAGTGTTACTATTACTATATTCTAACTCATTTATACTATTTTCACTTGAATCTATAAAGTTTTGATTTATACTACTTATTTCATCAGATACTTTCTTATTTGCCATTTGAAGATCTTCAATTACTTTATCAATATCACTCATTTGACTATTAGATGTAACTTCATCTTCTTGTTCATCATCTAGTAGTTGTTGTTCATCTTTTTTCATTTCCTCAATAAATTCCTCATCAAAGTAGTCTTCAAATTCAAAATCTTCAAGTTTTCTAATTTCAACATCTTCACCCATATCCACTACTCTATATGGTACAGGATTTCCTGATGGATCATATGAGCCTATTGTATATTCATTATATGGCTGTGCTATAATCATATGGAAATACCCATTTTTTCCAAAAAATTGAAGATCAGCATCAGATGGCATATTACTTGGTCCTGGATGACTATGTACAGATCCCACTGCATCAGTTGAAAGTGGTAGCATAAATACTTGCATCACAGCACTTGTTGATGATGCCTGAAATGGTAGAAATATAAGTCCTTTAATTTTAAGAATCTTCTTTTCTACTTTTCCTGAAAGTAGTGCTACATATTCCTCTGGATCTGCCTGTCTTGCAATATCTATTATTTCATCTATTACTCTTTGATCTATTTGTACTTCATTGAATTTCTTATCATTGCCTAGTAGTTTTGCTAGTGTTTTATTAAAGTCCATTGTCTTTTAATCCTCCAGTTTAGATTTAATGAGTTGTCTTTTTTTTATGTTTTATATTTATTTGATTATAATTTTTCAACTTCTGTGTCTGTATATACTATATTTTTCATTGATATATTCTTTTGTCCAGTTTTAGGATTAATGCCAACACTTTCTTTTTGAATCTTATAAACTGCTATGCCACGCTTATGCCATGTTGGAACATGTGATATGTTAATTCCATTATCATATATTAGATCATTAATTTCACTCTTATTTAATTTATATAGAATTTCTGCTGTATGTTTACTTGAATGATTCATATTTAGTATTGCCTGTGCATAACTATTAAGACAGTTACGCCATGCCTCATTTTGTCTTGCTTTAAAATACTCCCTTATATTATTATATGCCATTATGATACGACAATCAAATGATGGTATTTTAAGGGAATCTATATCTACATCAAATTTATCAGAAGATTGCATTAAATGTTTCATAAATGATGATGAAATAAACGATGCAAATACAGAATCTAGCTTTTCAATACGTCCATTAAATGGTACATCTTCAAGTAGTATGTTTATTTCATCAGAAAATGTATAGATATATCGTGGATTAAACTCTGCCATTAAATCACATGAAACATCAATAAATAAATCACGAAGCCGCACATCAAATGGTTTTTCTAGTTTTAATTGTTTTGTATACTTTGAAAAATAGCGTCCATCAGCACGTAGAATTACAGGCATATTATGGACTGTTTTAAGTGATGAGAATTGTTCATAATCTTTAAAAATAAATAACATCTCCCCTTTTTAGTTTATAGTCTCTCTCTTTTTTTGTTAGAAAATATTATAAAAATAAAAATTAATAAAAAAAAAGTTTTAAAGTAGGTAAAAAAAGTAAAAGAATTTGAAAAATAAAAAAAAATACATATCAATTATTTTTCATTTCCCATTTTTTTCTAATTAAATAATAGATCTTCTATGATCCAACTTGAATAGTTTTTGATAACTTATTAAGAAGACTTGCTGCTGAAAATGCTGCAAGCATACTTGTTTTTGGATTTTCAGGACTACTTACATTAGATGTGATTGTTGTAAGTTCTCCAAATGTTCCTTTAAGATGAATTTCATGAGTATTATTTTCAATCTTTGGATCTGCAATTATTTTAACATCAACATTTATTCCTGATGCTAAACTTAAAGTTGAAGAAACATTAATATTTTTTGGAAATTCATTAACAGCATCTGATGCTTTACCATCAAATAATACAACTTCATCCATACCTTCAACTTCAACAGATAATGATTTTGGAGGTTTACGTGTTGTAAGTGAAATTGATGTTATTTCACCAAGTGTTGCAGCTTTTACTGTGTCAATTCCTGTAATTGCACCTGTTGGTAGATGAATTTTTGAACCACTATTTTCTGCTTTTTGCTCAAGTTGTGATCTGAATTCCTCATCCATTAGTGCTCCAACACTCATTATTATTACATCACAGCCATGATCTATAATGTTTGGCATTAAAGCCCGTACAGCTCCCTGAGATGCTGCTTCCATTATAAGATCACAGTTTTCAATTAAATCATTAATATCTTCTGTTGCTATTGCATCTGCCTTTTTTGCAAGTGATACTGCACTTTCATGATCTATATCATAAAAGTATGCTATATTTACTTCAAGTTTATCTTCTAGTTGGAATTCAACTAATTTTTTGGCAATAGATCCACAACCTATAATACCTATATTCATCAAGTTATTTATTCTCCTTTTACCTAGTTAGGTTTTTGTAATGGTTTTTTTGCCTGTTTTTGTGGCATTGGATTTGCTTTTTGATATGCTGCCTGGTACTGGTTTAGTTTTGCTTGTTCTATGATGATAATGTCACCTACAGCTGAAACAATTTCATATGGAATATCTACAATTTCTTCTGTTACTGCTGCTGTTTGTTCTTCTTCTTCATCACCATCTGGTATAAGTCTCATTGAATTTCTTAGCACATCACGTAATCCAACATTTTTGTTATCTTCTGATATTGCTTTTGTTTTGAAAAATGAAATTCTTCCTTTTTTAATGTTAAGTACTACTTCTTGTACTTTTCCTACATATTTTCCTTCTGTGTTGTAAATTTTTTTATTATAAAATCTAGTTAAGTGTACCATTGATTTCACCCAATTTTGTGATGCTTTTTTTGTGTTATAAAAAAATATTTAATTAGATTTAATATATTCCTTTAAAGTATTTTAATAAACTGATAAAATATTTGTTTAACATATTATATAATTATTTCTTTATAATAAAAAAATTGCTTATTATTTAAGTTATAATATAATAAAAGATAAAAAAAAGAAATTATATAAATTATAATATTATTATTTAAAAATTATTTTTATGTGAGTTAATATAAATGTGGGATACAAGTAAAGATTACAGATTAAAAGTTGCAGAAAAATCAATTGAAGATTTTATAAGAGTTGTTGAAGGAGCAAACCTTAGAGGTTCATGGAATAAAAAACAGGTAAGACTTATTGCAAAAAATATGAATCCTGATATACAAACATTGTATTATTCATATGTCTCACCAGAGGAACTTGCAAAAACACCACAGATGGATAAGTTACTTGCAAGTATTGATGATATTATTGAAAATCTTGGTGGAAAAGATTATGCAAGAAAATTTACCTCAGAACTTAATCGTGAAGAACGTGAAAAGATTGATCTTCCACTTTCTAAGATGAAATTCTTCTTTAATACAATACGTGGACTTCCTGAAAGACTTGCTCTTGGTGAAGTTGATGATCCTGTAATGGGTGTTGATATTAAAGTTGGTGAACTTGTAAGTGTAAGTAAACATCCAAAAACAGACACTCTTATGGTATGTAATGTAAACATTGGAAGTCGTGCTCTTACTGTTATTACAAACGATTTAACAGTACGTGATAATGATCATATTGCTGTTGCTCTTCTTCCACCTACAGCTTTCATGGGTATTGTTAGTGAAGGAATGTTCCTTGGTGCAGGAGAAGGTATTCTTAAAGATGTTGAAGGTGAACTTGGAACTCTTCCACAACATATTGATGTTGCAGCATTAAATGAAACACGTAACATGGTAGATGCATACCTTAAAGACTAAAAAAAGGGGGATAAGTGGAAATTTTATTATATTTCCTCTTTTTTTATTTTTTTAACTACTCCCCCAAAATTGGAAAACTTATTTTATTTTTTAAAGATTTTTTATATGATTATCTAGTTGCATAAATTTTTCATTTAATGAATCTAGATCTGTGCTAAATTCACTACCAAGATCTATTATGTAGTTTTGATACATATTCATCATTATCATTACAACTATGACAATTGCAGATATTAGTAGTATTAATTCAACAGTGCTTTGTGCTTTTATGTCATTTATTATGTTCATGTTATATTCCCCCTAATAGCATGTTTGATATTAATAGTTGTGAAATATAGTAGATTGCTACTGCAGTTGGCAGTATTAGAAAGATGAATTTTATACTTTTTTTATAGTTTGAATACATTACATCTGCAATTAGAAAGCTTACAATTATTGAATGTATTATTATATATCCTATTGATGCTATGGGTATTGAATTTATGAGTGGATTTGTTTTTCCAAGTTGTGCTAGAAATAGGCTGTATAGTTGCATCATTGAAAATGAAAATGGTATTGCTACTGTTGATGCAATTAATAGAAACATTACAGACATCATTACAGCTGCCTTTTTCTCCTTTTTTAGTTGTAGTGTTTGTGTTAAGTCATCTGCTATCATTTCAAGAATTTCAGCCAGGTTTGCTCCTGCATTTCTTGTATGTATTATTATTTCTATTGTATTTTTCAGGTTTTCTGATTTATTACGTTTTGTTATTGATTTTAATGCATCATTGAATGTTTTTCCAAATTGTATTTCTGTTAGTGCTATTTTTATTTCATTATTTAGTGGTCCTGTCATATTTTCTGTTAGTTCATATAATGCTCCTTCAAGTCCTACTCCTACCTTTAGTAGTGATGATATACTTCGAAGATATAAGGGTAAGTCTTCTTCTATTTGATCTTTTATTTTCTCATTTTTATAGATTATATAGTTTATTGTAACTGTTGGTATAGAAATTAGTACAATTAGTGTTATGATGTGTGTCATTTTAAGTATTTCAACAATTATTGCCACTATTGTTGTTGTAGTCATGGTTAGTGTTGTTATTATTATGAAGAATTCTTCAATTTTCAGGTTGAAGTTTGCTAAAATTAGTTGTCTTTGTAGTTGTGATAGTTTTTCATCAGAAAATAGTGCCTTCAAAATATTTTGTGATATTTGAATTAATTTATTATACATAACATTTTTTTTAGTATTATTCTATTTTTTATTATGATAATTTTTAATATTTAATAGTTTTTAATATACAATGTATAATAAATTTAATATTTGATAAAAAAAGGAGAAGTTTGAAAAAAATAAGGGTGAGGATGTAGTGGTGTTTATATTATAATGTGAAGTCAAGCTGTTTTTCAAGTTTTGATGTTAAAACTTCACTGTTTTTAGATACAAGTACATCATCTTCTATTCTTACACCAAATTCTCCTGGTATATAGATACCTGGCTCTACTGTTATAATCATGTTCTCTTTTAGTATATTATCATTATTATATGATATATTTGGCTCTTCATGTATGTCAAGACCAAAGCTGTGTCCTGTTGAATGTATGAAGTATTCACCATATCCATACTCATCTATCACATTACGTGCTGCCATGTCAACATCTGAGCATTTAACTCCCACATCTACTGTATCAATTGCAGCTTTCTGTGCTTCTGCTACTATGTCAAATATTTCCTGTTGACGTTCAGAGTCTATAAATGTACGTGTTATATCACAACAGTAATGATCATATCTTGCACCAAAATCAACTACAATTGGTGTTTCAACTCTTTTTAGTGTTGGTGTTGCATGTGCTGATGCTGAATTTTCACCTGATGCTACAATTGTATCAAATGCTGGATAGTTTGACCCATTAATTGACATATTAAATTCAAGTGTTGCTGCTGCATATTTTTCTGTTGATGTAAAGTCAATTTCTTTTATTGATTTAGATGCTATGTCTATTGATTTTCTAATATTTTCAATTTCAGAATTTGTTTTTATCATTCTCTGTTTTACTATTGCATCTGATGATTTTAGTGATGAAATATCACCAGTTAAGTATTTAAGAAAATTAAAGTCAAGTGTTGATTCAACAGCAATACTGCCAGAGAGCATGTCTTTTATTTCTGATAATTTTCTGATGTCTTCTGTTTTTATCTGTGATTGTTTTTCTGCTTCTGGTTTATCTATACTATTTACATATAATACTGGTTCATCACCTATTACTAGGTATGCAAAGCTTGTTGGATAAAATCCTGATATGTATTTTATATTGTATGGATCATAGATAAACATTGAATCAAATCCACTACTTTTTAGGTTGGTTATTATTTCTTCATTATTTTTATTCATAATTATCAAGTCACATTCTTTAAGTTCTTATATTATATTTATATAAAATCTAGAATTTATTAATACTATTATATTATTATTAAAAAATTAGTTATATTATCTAAATATAATATAATATTAAAAATGAATTATACAATAGAATTTTTCATTTAATTATAATCAATAAGTAAAAAAAAGAAATTATATGGGAGGTGTATGTAGATATGGTTAGTTTTTCAAAAGTTGAAATTAAAGATCTTAGTATTGCAATTGTTGTTATAACACTGCTTTTTGCATACCTATTTTCAGCTGGAGGCTCAGTTGGTGGATTAATAATTCTTATACCTTTATCATTTATTACAGTTGGTATTAGTTTTATTTTACATGAACTTGCACATAAATTTACAGCACAAAAGTATGGATTTTTTGCAGAATTTAGAAAATGGAATATGGGACTTGTAATTGCTGTTATTTCATCACTTTTTGGATTTGTATTTCTTGCACCAGGTGCTGTTTATATAACATCATATATGCGTGAAATTACAGATAAAGAAAATGGTATAATATCACTTGCAGGACCTGTTGTTAACATAATTCTTGCCGGAATATTTTATGTAATATCTGTTGCTATTAATCCTATAGCTCAAACATCTATATGGCTTATGTATCTAGCACTTATTTGTTCAATAGGATTTAATGTTAATAGTTTCCTTGCATTTTTCAATCTTCTTCCAATACCACCATTTGATGGATCAAAAGTTTTCAAATGGAATAAAATCATATGGATTATTGCAATAGGAGTATCAGTAATATTAATGCTAAATCGATTTATATAACATTAAATAAATTCTTCACCTTTTTTTTATTACTTTTTTTAAGATCTATTCTAATTTAATTTAAATATGACTTATTTTTCATTTGATTCATTATATATTATCTTTAATTAATATTTTAAGAGTTTTATTTCAAAAAATTAAATAAAAAGATAAAATAATTAGTAAAATATAAAAAAAATCTAATTAATATATATACTAAGTTAAAGAATAAAAATATTAATTTAATACAAAAAATATGAAAATAAATTCCTAACCACCAAACTAATTTAGAAAAATATAAAATATAAAATTTTAAAGAGTAGATAACTATGATTAAAGTTTCAATTATACTTCCAATATATGATAATAAAAGTATAAACAAAACATTTGAAAGTATAATTAATCAAAAAATTACAGATATCGAAGTTATATGTATTCTAGCTGATACTACAAATACTACAGCTGAGAAATACTCACAAAAATATGATTTTATCAAACTATATGAAGAAAACATAAAGCAACAATCAACTATACGAAACTATGGAATTGAAATTGCAAAGGGTGAATATGTAGCATTTATTGATGAGGACACTATATTAGTTGATGAAACATCACTTGATAAGATGTTTCTCTTTGGATATGCAAACGATGCAAACATAGTATGTGGAAATATTAAAACACGACAAGATAATGAGAAAATAGTAAGATATGAAAATAAAGATATACAATTTGATTATTTCCTAACTAAACCACGTGAAAATAGTATTCCAACACTATTTATGAGATACATATATAAAAGAAGTTTTTTAATTGAAAATAATATAAAATTTAGAAATAATATCTCAATTACAGATCCACAATTTCTCATTGAAGTTCTAATAAATGTAGAAAATGTATACAATGTAAATACAAACTACCAATTTGTACGATATAATGACTTAGAACTTAGTTCATATGAAGAAAAATATGAATTTATTAAAATATCAAAAGACTGCTATGACATGCTAGATGATGCAGGCTTTAGTGAAATGGCAGAGAAATTAATGGATTTTATCATGTACTATATTAGATATAAAAAAAATAGTTTGGAAATGCGTCAAGTTATAAATGAAGTATTTGATGATAAAGATCATTACTTTAAAAATAAGACTGATAAACTATTAATTGAACTTGTTGGACAAAAACAACTAAATAAGTATAGTGAAATTAAAAAGCAGATGATAAATGAAACATTAACATCAGATAACTTCATAGACTATGAAACACTACGTGAATATAATACATGTGAAGAAGATATCAATGAAAAATTCAACAAAGAAGATGTAAAAAAAGCATCAAAACTTGCAATAAAAACCATAAAAACGATGTAAAAGACGAAATAGAACAATAGAAATAGAAAAGAGGAGTTGAAATTATGGCTAAGGTTTCAATAATAATGCCAGTACTTAATGCAGAAAAATACATAGATACAGCATTTGAAAGTATACTCTGCCAGAAACTATCAAATATAGAAGTTATATGTATTGATGCAGGATCATCTGATACATCATTTAATATACTTCAGAAATATTCAAAACAATACAACAACATTGAAGTTTATCAAATGCCTGATATGCACTTTGGAAAAATAATGAATCATGCAATACGTCGTGCAACAGGTAAATATATTGCATTTTTTGATGTTGCAAATGGATTTGTTGATGATGAATCACTTAAGTTAATGTATGATGAAGCAAAATCTCAAGATGCTGATGTGATGTGTGGAAATCTTCTTAAAATATCAAAAAGTGGAACACAAGGATATGCAAGTCGTATTGTAAAGATAAGATATTTTGAAAGAAAAGATACTCTTGAACCAGCAGAATATGGACTTCCATATGCATTTCATAAAAACATATACAAAAAAGACTTCTTAATTGAAAATAACCTGGAATTTCCAGACATAGTATATTATGATGATCCACTATTTATGGCAAAGATACTTAGTAAAGTTAATGAATTACATGTAATAGATGCAAATCTATATAATTTCAAGCCAAGAATTCAATATAAAGATATGCAAACATACAAACAACAATATGCATATACTCAAAACTTCAAAGATACACTAGATACTCTTATAGATGCAGGTTTTGAAAGTATGGTTAGAGACTATCGTAAAGAAATGATAGAACATATTAAGTTTGAAGACAATATTGAAGATGAAACACTAAAAACTATTATATGTGATGTATTTGGTGATGTTGATAAATACTTCAAGGATGATGATGAAAAATATGTTATTGATCTTCTCCTAAATGATGATGTAGATGAAGATGATGAATATTATTCTATGAAAAAAGAGTTATATGATGATATTTTAAATAGTGATGAACTAGACTTTGATATGCTACATAAATTTATTAAATGTGAAGATAAATACACACAAGATGAAGTTCAAAAAACATCATATAAACTACAAAAACAGGTAATAAAAGATATTAATAATGAAGAAGATCATCTTAGATATGAAAATATGAAGCTTGATGAATATATAAAACTTCAAGATGACATTAAAAGACAGATAATGGATTCAAAAAATACTAAAGCTATAGAACTTCTTGATGAAAAACAATTATAAATTTGGGATGTGATGATGAAATGATTAAAGTCTCAGTTATAATTCCAGTATATAATGTTGAGAAGTTTCTCAGAGACTGTATAGAAAGTGTTATTAATCAAACACTCAGTGATATTGAAATAATATGTATAAATGATGGATCACCAGATAATTCAATTGACATACTAAATGAATATGCATCAATAGATCCGCGAATTACAGTGATAAGTCAGGAAAATCGTGGACTTTCAGTTGCAAGAAATAGGGGAATGAGGTTAGCTAAGGGAAAATATCTCTACTTTATAGACTCTGATGATAAACTCTTAGATCCTGATGCACTTGAAGTATTATATACAAAAGCAGAAGAGAAAAATACAGATATTTTAATTGCAACTAGTGTGTATTATAGTCAGCTAACAGGTAAATATGAAAGAAGACCTGTACATACACAAGTAGATAAGCTTGCAGAAGAATTTGGTGATAGAGTATTTAATTATCATGACCTGGATAAATATCTCTTCTATATTCCTGTAACAATATGGGATAAACTTTATAGGCGTAGTTTTCTCATAGATAATAATATCTTTTTTATTGAAGGATTAATATTTGAAGATAACCCATTTCTCTTTGAAACTATGCTTAAAGCTCAAAGAGTATGTGTACTTAACAGGCCAATATATCAATATAATATTGAAATTCCTAAGACATTATCAAATGCTGATGATTTAAGACTTCTTGATATGATACAAATAAATGACATGTTAATTGATATGTTTAAAGAACATGGAGCTTATAGAAAATATGAAAAAGAGTTAATTCAACGTAAAATTAGCATGGCATATAAACGAATCTTATCAATACAAGATGAATATAAGGAAATAATCTTTCAAAAGGTACATGAAAGCTTCTTTAAATTATTTAATGATGAAAAATCATACAATAATATTCGACAAATTATAGACTATTCACATGCTAAGATGTTTGAACAGGTAATAATATCTGATAACTACAGGGAATTTAAGTTAATTCATGATGCACAAGAAAATGAGAATGTAAATCGTAAAGAAAGAAAATACATGCTAAATACAATAATTAATGAAGAAGTGGGAAATCTTAAAAACCTACCAAAATCTCTACAACAGTATCATTATAACAAGATACGAAACTTCATAAAAGTACAACTAGAAGATGCATATAACTTCAGACGATTTAAAAACATACTATCAAATAAAAATAAGATGACAGTAAAGAAGATCATTATATGTGCTAGCTATGATGAATACTTACAACTTGAAGAAATACAGAAAAACAACAATAAAAATAAGACAGAAACAGAAGAACTTAAAAAGCAAGAAGATAATATCATCAAATTCTATATGAATTTAGAAGAAAATATCAGCACACTTCTTTATGATAGAGAAAAATTCAATACATACATACAAGGGTCACATTACACAAAAGAAGAAACATTTGAAAGAATTCTACTACCATCAAGATATAATGAACTTAAATTAATAGCAAACATAAATGAAATAATTAATGAAATAAGATATGAAGTTCTAAATAAGATGATAGATGAAGAAATAGAAAAACTAGAAGATATGAACAGTGATGAATCTAACAACTACTACATACAGATGAGAAACTTCATAAAAACACAGACAAAAGATAAAGAAAAATTTAACAGATACATAAAACTACTAAATAATAAAAATAAGAAGATTGTTAAAAAATTCACACTATGCTATAATTACTCAGAATATAAAAAGATAGATTCAATTAAAAAATCAGAAAAACAAAGACAATACCTTGAGTTTTTATGTGATAATAAAAATGAAATAACACAACAATTCTTCAATACATTAAAAGCAAATCTTCAGGAAATTTTAGAAGATAAAGATGAATTTGAAAAACTAATAGAATCTCTAGATTACACTACACATAAGATAATAGAACAAATATTAATTGCATCAAATGCTACTGAATTCTATAAAATACGAAAAACATACAATATGAAGATGAAAAGTGAAAATAACTAATCTTCACTCTTATTTTTTTATGAAATTAAGTTATATTAAAAAATATAATTTAAAATGCTTTTTTTCTAAATTAATAATCTAAAGTAAAGTTTAATATTTTATTTTAACATAAATATAAAACATAAAATAGAATACTATAAAAAATTCGAAAATAGGAAAAAATATGGTTAAAATTTCAATTATAATGACAATAAACAATACTGAATACTTAGTTGAAAGAACAGTTGAAAGTATTATTAAACAGACAATAAAGGATATTGAAGTTATATGTGTTGATTGTAACTCTGATAGTGGAGTACTTAGAAGACTTAGTGAAGAGTATGATTTCATTAAAGTATTTAGAACAACAGAAATATCACAATCTGAAGCAAGAAACTATGGATTATCAAAAGCAAACGGTGAATATGTAGCATTTATCAATTCTAAAGATCAATACATGGATGAAAATGCACTTGAGAAAATGTACATGTATGCACATAAAAATGATGCAGATATGGTATGTGGAAATATTCAAGTTATAAAACAGGATGGATCAGTGGATAAATCATATGATAGAAAATCTTCTAAATTTAACTATTTCCTTAAAAAGGATGTTCTTGAACCTGTAGAGTATGGAACTCCTGAAATATTTAATAAAAATATTTACAAAAGAAGTTTCCTCACCCAGAATGGATTTGAATTTTCAAATGACATAACATTTGATGATCCTATTTTTATGGCAAAAGTACTTACTAATATCCGTGATCTTTATGTTATAAACACAGACTTCTATGGACTTAACAACAATATTGATCTTATTGATACATATGATAAGAAATATGAATATATCAAACAATTTAAAGAAGTATTTGACATACTATCTGATGCTGAATTTGAAAGTCCACTTGCAAGTTATAAGAAGGAATTTATCAATATAATTGAATATAAAAATAATCTTAAAGATGAAGAAATTAGTGAAATTACAACTAACTTATTTACAGATGCAGAAGAATACTTCAAAGATGAAGAAGACCGCTTCATAATAGAACTTCTTAAAAATTCAAAAGTAGATAGTGACTTTGATGAATTCAGTAATCTTAAAAAGGAAATGTTTGAAGAAACATTAACATCTGATAACTTCATAGGCTATGATCAACTATATAATTACATTAAATGTAAAGAACAATTAAAACAGAAACATGATAATGTTGAAATTAAAAAAGCATCATACATGGCATTGAAAGATATTTCAAATGAAGTATTAGATGAAAGAGAAATATTAAATGAGAAAAATAAGAAAATGGATAAAGATATTGCATCACGTAAACATGTGAAAAATGAGATATTATCATCAAATAGCTGGAAAATCACTTCAATTCTAAGAAAAATAAGAAACTTATAGAGGGTGTAGGAATGGTTAAAGTATCAGTTGTTATACCTGTATATAATGTAGAAAACTATCTACGTGATTGTCTTGACAGTATTGTCAATCAAACACTTGATGATATTGAAATAATATGTATTGATGATGGATCACCTGATAATTCTATTGATATTCTCAATGAATATGCAGCAAAAGATAAACGTATGACTGTAATACGCCAGCCTAATGGTGGTCATGCTGTTGCTACAAATCGTGGAATGAACATGGCAAAAGGTAAATATCTTTTCTTAATGGATTCAGATGACATTCTTGATATTCATGCTCTTGAACATGCATATGAAAAGGCAGAAGAGAAAAATGTTGACTTTGTACTATTTAAGGCAATAAACTATGATGATCCAACAGATTCATACTATGAAACAGAAGTATATTCAATGGATAAGATTGCAAAAAAAAGTAGGAGAAAATGTATTTAACTATAAAGACATTGGAAGTTTAATGTTTGAAGCTAGTATAACTCCATGGAGTAAATTATATAATCATGAATTTATAATGAACAATAATATTCGCTTCCCAGAGGGTCTTATATTTGAAGATAATGTATTCTTTTATGATGCACTATTTTGTGCAAAAAGAATCTACTTCCTTAAGGAGTTTCTCTTTATACGTCGTTGGTATGCAACATCATCAACAAAAGCGGGAGATCTACGTTTCCTAAATTCAATTGATGTTATAAATCTCATGATTAAAGTATTTAAAAAACATGGAGAATATGAAAACTATAAAAAAGAACTCTACAATATTTAATTCATTAAATAGGTTATTTTTGAAAAAATAAATATAAATATATTATTTTATAAAATTAAATATTAGTATAATAATAAATAAAATTTTTAAAGTAAATTTTTTAACTAAATGGAGTATATTATAAATGAGTCAAAGTGAACCTAAAATATCAGTAATAATGCCTTCATTAAATGTAGGAGATTATATGGATCAATGTATTTTAAGTGTTATTAATCAAACACTAGATGATATTGAAATAATATGTATTGATGCTGGTTCTACTGATGGAACTATTGAAATAATTAATAAATATGCAAAAAAGGATCCAAGAATAACACTAATAAATACTGATGTTAAAAGTTATGGATATCAGGTAAATCTTGGAATTAAACATGCAAAGGGTAAATATATTAGTATTGTTGAAACTGATGATTATATAGCAAAAGATATGTTTAAATCATTATATGATCTTAGTGAAGATGAAACAGTTGATATAATCAAGTCAAACTTCTATCATAGATATGATTATAAAGATGGAAGCTACACTCTACGATGTGATGCAGCAAAAGATAATCTTAGAAATACTGAGAAGTTCATACTTTCTGATGAACCACTATTTCTTGAAGGACATCCATCAATATGGTGTGGACTTTATAAGCGTAGTTTTATAGAAGATAATGATATTGAATTTCTTGAAGAACCTGCTGGTGGATGGGTAGATAATCCATTCTTCTATGAAAGTGCAATAGTAGCAGAAAGTATCAAATACACACCAGATGCATTCTACTATTACCGTGAAAGTAATCCAAATTCATCATCAAATACATTTAAATCATTTACACTTCCAATGTATCGTATTATGGACATATTTGATGTAATAGAAAAATATAACTGTCATGATGCAAATGTTATGGAAATGTTTTACAATAGACTATTTCGTTATATTGAAATAATTCTTGAAAACAATGATAATAATCCAGAAAATCTTGATATGCCAACAAAGCAAAGTATTTATGATGTACTAAAACGTATAAATCCTAATGATATAAAAGATGTAAAAACAAGCTTCCAGAAACTATACTATAAATATTCATCACCACTATTTATCAAATAAGTATTCAAAAAAATATAAAAAAAAATAAAATAAAAAAAAGAGGAAATAACAAAATGGTTAAAGTTTCAATTATAATGCCTGTATATAATGCAGAAGAGTTTCTTGATGAAACATTTAAAAGTATAATAAATCAAACACTAAAAGATATAGAAGTTATATGTGTTGATGATGGATCAACAGATGAATCACTCAAAGTACTTAACAACCTAGCTGAACAATATGACTTCATCAAGATCTTTTCAATAGAAAATCAGGGATCAGGAAAGGCAAGAAATTATGGAATAAGCAAAGCTACAGGTGAATATATTGCATTTCTAGATGCTGATGATAGCTTCCTTGATAAAGTAGCACTTGAGAAGATGTACATGTTTGGACATAAAGAGGATGCAAATATTGTATGTGGAAATCTTCTAAGAATCCGTCAAGATCGTAGTATTGAAAAAGGTTATGATCCTAAAGGTGCAAGATTTAGCTACTTTATACAGAAAGATATTCTTGAACCTGTTGAATATGGAATACCATGGGGATTTTATAAAAATATCTATAAAAGAAGCTTCCTTACAGAAAATGGTATAGAATTCCCAGATCTTATACGTGGACAGGATCCAATCTTTCTTGCAAATGTACTGACAAAAGTTGATAAAATTTATGTAATGAATACAAATCTCTATGGATACAATCATAGTGTAAGTGGTGGAGTTAATATTAAACTTAACACATATGATAAAAAATATGCATATATTCAACATTTCAAAGATACACTTGACATACTCATAGAAGCAGGATTTGAAAGTCCAGTACATGAATATAAAAAAGAGTTTATAAACTATCTTAAATTCCAGGATAACCTTGAAGATGAAGATTTACATGAAATTATTCCAACTGTATTTGGAGATATAAATGAATACTTCCAAGATGAAGATCAGAAATTCTTTATTGAATTACTTTCAAATCCAGAAGTAGATCGTGACTTTGATGAATTTTGTGATATTAAAAGATGTCTATTTGAAGAAACATTAATTTCTGATAACTTCATAAATTATGATACATTATGTAAATATGTTGAATACAGACAAAATTTAGAAGATAAATATGAAGAAAATGAAATTAAAAAAGCATCATATCAAACACTAAAACCTTTAGCAAATGAAGTGCATGATGAAAAAGAATTACTTGAAGCTAAAAATGGAAAACTTGATAAAGATATTGCTAAAGAAAAACGTGTGAAAAATGATATTTTAACATCAAATAGTTGGAAAGCAACAGAAATACTAAGAAATCTAAGAAATAGAAGATCAAACTAGAGGTGTAAGAAATGGTTAAAGTATCAGTTGTTATACCTGTATATAATGTAGAAAACTATCTTCGTGACTGTCTTGATAGTATTGTTAATCAGACACTAAGAGATATTGAAATTATATGTATTGATGATGGATCACCAGATAATTCAATTGACATTCTTAATGAATATGCAGCTAAAGATAAACGTATGACTGTAATACAACAACCTAATGGTGGTCATGCTGTTGCTACAAATCGTGGAATGGACATGGCAAAGGGTAAATATCTCTTCTTAATGGATTCTGATGATATTCTTGATGTTCACGCACTAGAACATGCATATGAAAAGGCTGAAGAGAAAAATGTTGATTTTGTTCTTTTTAAGGCAATGAACTATGATGATCCTACAGATTCATACTATGAAACAGAAGTATATTCAATGGATAAGATTGCAAAAAAAGTAGGAGAAAATGTTTTCAACTACCATGATATTGGAAGTTTAATGTTTGAAGCTAGTGTAACTCCATGGAGTAAGCTTTATAATCGCGAATTTATTATGAACAATAATATTCGCTTCCCTGAAGGTCTTATATTTGAAGATAATGTTTTCTTCTATGATGCATTGTTTTCAGCAAAAAGAATTTACTTCCTTAAAGAATTTCTTTTTATTCGTCGTTGGTATGCAACATCATCAACAAAAGCAGGAGATCAACGTTTCCTAAATTCAATAGATGTTATAAATCTTATGATTGATGTTTTCAAAAAACATGGAGAATATGAAACATATAAAAAACAACTCTTTGATAAAAAAGTATCAACAGGACTTATGAGATATAATAAAATTAAAGAAGAATTTAAAGATGTGTACTATGATACACTACGTGCTGATTTCCTTAAAATATTAGATGATCCTGTTGAATATAATGATCTTATATCTACTGTTAAATATTCAAATAAAAAGATCTTTGAACAAGTAATAATATCTGAAAATCATGATGAATTTGATCTTCTAAGAAGTGCATATTCTGAGGAAATGGATAATCAAAATGAAAAAAGAGAATATTTCAACAATCTTCTAAATGAAGACTTTAAAAACCTTGAAAGAATAGATTCTGATTATAAAAATGCATATTTCAATAAAATAAAATCTAACTTTACAGATATTCTTATGAATAAAAAAAGTTTTGGTAAAATATATCAATTCTTATACCGTAATAATAAGAAAAGATTTGAAAGAGTTATTATATCAGATAGTTATGATGAATTCAATGCTTTAAATCAGAAAGATAAGATTCAAAATGATGTAAATAGATTAAATTCACAAATTAGAAATAAACAAAAACAGTATAATAAGGCTAAAGCTGAGGCTGATGAGTTGTTATCATCAAATAGTTGGAAATTAACAAAGATACTTAGAAGAAATTAAATTATATAATTTAACCTCCCCTAATTTTTTTTTATCTATGTTTTTTTTATGATTTATCTGGAAGTTTTTTCTGATCTGAATCATATGAACTTCCTATTAGTTTTCCAGATTTTGTATCATATTGTCTGAAGTTACCATCTGAATATTCAACTTGTCTGTAGTGACTTCCATCACCTGCTTGGTAGTTTTCACGTACATCTTCACTTACTACTGATGGTCCTGAATGTCCTGAATGGTGTGATGATGATGCTGTTGATTGTTCATGATGATCACCTGCTGGTGTTGTTGTGTTGTTGTCTGTTGTATTGTTTGTATCGTTAAGTGTTGTGTTGTTTGCTGTTGTGTTATTTGTTGTATTGTTTTGATTCATCATTGATGGTATTATTGTTGCTGCTGCACATACTAGGGCTGCTACAATAACTACTGCAACGATAATGGTTATTATTCCTCTTTGTCGCATATTTAAGCCTCCCTTATATTTTATTTTATCTTAAATATAATGTATTTTATTTTTAATCTATTATATTAAGTTTTTTAGTATTTTATTTGGGAGTTTATGCAAACTTTATTCAAATGATGAAATATTTATTCAATTGATGGAAGATATTTTTGATCTTCAGGATATGAACTTCCTATTAGTTTTCCTTTTTCATTATATTGTCTAAATCCTCCATCTGAATATCTAATTTCTTTGAAGTATCCTCCACTATTTTGTCCATTTTTAACTTTTTTTATTGAAACTACTTTTCGTTGAACACCTTGTTTGTTTTTTGATACTTTTTTTCCTTCTTTTTTTAGTGCAGCTTTTACATCTAGATTTTTTAGATTACATTTTACTGTACTTTGTTTTATGTTGTCTTTTATGTTTTCTTCTAGTTTATCTTGATTTAAATCTGTTTTTTTCACTGTATCTTTATGTTGTATGTCTGATGTTGCACATGCACATGACATTGCTGCCATCATTATGCATACAAACATTACAGCAAATAATGATTTTGATTTCATAGTTTATCACCCACTTTTTAATAATTTTTATGATTATCTATCTTTTATTTTAATTATTTATAGTTAATTTGGAGTGTTTTTTAGTATTTTACGAATTATTTATTCTTTTTTTTAGGTTATTATCAAGCTATTTTTATAGTTTTTTATTTCTAAAAACCTTTTTTTATTATGATTATTTTTTCTTATTTTTTTAATTAAAAAAAAAATATTTTGTCATAACATTTTTAGAACAACCTTTAAATACTACGTAGTATAAATTATAATTTAGAGTGTCATAATATGTTGTGACACTCAGAAAAATACCTAAATAATATAAAATAAAAATACTAAAAACTTTAAAAATAACCATTTAATTGGATAAATAAAGCATAATTATATTATTTAGATATTGAAAGATAAGTGATCATGAATTATTATAACATGAAAAAAAGCCTTTCAAAAAAAAATTAAAATAGTTGTCAGAAATATATTAGAACAAAACCTTTATATACTAATGACTATAAATTATAATTTAGAGCGTCATAAAAATATATGACACCACAAAAAAAATAGTGGAGATCAAAAAAATATATAATTTAAAAAAAAATATAGAAAAAGGTGGGATAAGCCATGCAAATAGAATACATGGATGAAATAAAACACTTACAATCAAAGATGACAAAATCAAAATTATATTTTCTAAAAAAATCATTACTAGAAAATAAAGAAAATAAAAATAAAAAAGACAATGTCATAAAATACTTCAATCAAGAAGTATCAGAAAATATGAAATGGAAATTAAGACTAATAAACAACACATAAAAATTAGTAAAATCAGATAAGAGGAGATGTAGCATGACACAAAAGAAATTATATGAAATTGCAGATATCATAATGGGAATGAGAACATCAAGATACATAAAAAATGAAAAAGAAGATACAAAAGAGCAGAAAATATTTGGACGTAAAATAAAAACAGAAGAAGTTGCAAAAGATATAGATGAAAAATTCTATGCAAAAAAAGGTGACATAATACTTTCAACAGCACAACCATACAAATGTCAAATAATAGAAAATGAAAAATACACAGATACAATAATTCCAATGAAATATGCAATAATTCGAATAAAAGATCCAGAAAAATATGACATATCATACCTCTACTATCTACTAAATAGTGACAGCTGTAAAAAACAAATACAAAGAGTAAATGAAGGAACAGGACCACTTAAAATAGTAAAAATGAAAGATATACGTGAATTAGAATTTAACTTCCCAGAAATTGAAAAACAAATAAAATATAGTGAATATCTAAAACTAGTAGATAAAAAAATAGAACTACAACAACAAGTTATAGTGATGAATAAGATAATTAAAAAAGACATCATCAATAGAATTGCAAATAAAGAACAATAAGAAAAGGGTGTATAATATGGATAAAATTACAAATATAATGGGAAAAGTACGTGGATCAAGATTTGCATATGAATATAAAGACTACATATTATCATTCATATTCTACAGATATCTATCAGATAAACAACAAAAACTTCAAAATATGAAAGAAGACATCACACAAGATGAAATAAAATCAGAACTCGGATATTATATAGATGAAAAATACACATGGAATAATATAATATCTAAAATTGAAGATAAAAACATTAAAACAACCACAGATGACTACAAAGAAGTATTTGAAAACTTTAAAAAAGAAGTTCAAGATACAATCTATGATGAAATATTCAATTATATTAATTTTGATAATATAGAATTTAGAGAAAATCCAATAGATAATGAAATAGGAATATTAGATGAAATCACATTAATTATCAATGAAGTTGACTTTGAAAATCCAGATAAAAGTATTGGTGAAATATTTGAAGAATGTATTGAACAATTAGGACTTCAAGGTAGAATAGGAGAATTCTACACACCATGTGAGATAAGTGATCTTCTTGCTGAAATTGTAACATGCAACATTAAAGATAAGAATCAATCATTTAATATCTATGATCCAACAGTAGGATCTGCATCACTACTTCATAAAGTAGGTCAAAAACATGGAGGTTCTAATATTAAATACTTTGGACAGGAAATTAACTATAATACATACAACATGGCATGTATGAATATGTTAATTAATGATATTAAACCTGATAATATCAAATTAAATCATGCAGATACACTAGAAGATGATTGGCCATGCTATATTGACTATGATGGAGTAAATCAGCCATATACATTCGATGCAGTAATTTCAAATCCAACATATTCAATGAGGTGGAATAATAAAGAAAGAAGTGATGATCCAAGATTTAGTGGATATGAACGCTTACCACCAAAATCTGACTATGCATTCATACTTCACAGCCTATATCACTTAAATGAAACAGGAACAATGGCAATTGTTCTACCAGAAGGTGTACTTTTCAGAGGACTTAATGAAAGAAATATTAGAAAAACACTAATTGATGAAAACTACCTTGATTGTGTTATAAGACTACCTGAAAATCTCCTCTACTATACAAGAATTTCTGTTGTAGTACTGGTATTTAAGAAAAATAAATCCAATAGTGATGTTTTATTTATTGATGCAATCAATGAATATGAATCATTCAGGGGAGGAAATAAACTTACATCTATTGATAAAATTATTAATACATACAAAAATAGGTGTGATATAGATGAATTTTCACACCTTGCAACAGTTGATGAAATCAGAGAAAATGAGTATAACCTTAATTTACCACGATATGTTGATACATTTGAAGGAATGCCACCTGTTGATATAGATGATTTCCTTAATGAAATAGAAGATATTGAAGAGGAAATAAAAGAAATTGATGCAAAACTTGAAGAATATAATAAACAATTAAATCTATTCTAATTGTATTAATGGTTGTTGAATTTATGGCAGGAAATGGAGGCAAATAATAATGGTAGGTATGGTTGGAAATAGTTGGAGGAATGATATTTAGGAATTTTGTGAGCATATACATTTAATGGAAACTCTTCAGTAGATAAAAACACCTATTGTATAATATTAAGAATTAAAAGAATATCTGAATGAAGTTTTGACATCTAATGTATAGTTGTTTATTTATTCATTTTTATTTCACTTTGTTTTAAGTTTATAACCCCCGATAGTCATAATAATTTAAACATCCAAAAATCTTTGAAATTGCATAGGAAAAATAGGGTTTAAGTTTCAAGGATTAATTAATCTTAAATATAGGATTATGGGATGATTATGTACTATATCACCACCAATAATTGAAAAGTTTTCTATTTTAACCCTAAAACTTTTTTTTATATTTGTTTAAGTTGGTTAATACATAATAGGTGTTAGTTTTATATGCTAACACCAATCACTCTTTTTAAATTAATTTTATATTATTAAATATTTTAAGAAATATAAATTCTATATATAGCAATAAATTAAATATATTTTAAATTTAAATTTTTTTTACATTAATAAATGGATTATAATATTATGTTAAGTCAATCACCAGTTAATTATAGAAAATCAACACATAGAAGTAAAACTCCTGAGGAGACACTTAGTGAAATTTCTGAAGTTACAAAACAAATAGGTCTTACAAGAACATCAAATATTACACATCTTGATCGTGTAGGTATTCCTGTTTTTACATCAATTCGTCCAATGGCACAAGAGGGTGCTGTTAGTGTATATGCAGGAAAAGGTCCAAATGAGGTTCATGCAAAGGTATCATCTATAATGGAGGCAATTGAGCGATATTCTGCTGAAATGCAAGATGATGATGAAACTATTATTAAAGAGTATGATCCATGTGATTGTCTTAATCCTGAAGATTTAATTCTTCCACGTGATGTATATGATGGACAACCTCTTGAATGGACTAAAGGATATTCAATTAAGACAGGAGAAGAAGTTCTCATTCCATCAAATGCTGTGTATCATCCATATAACACAGAAGATATTACACATATATTCTATTCAAATACAAATGGTCTTGCATCAGGAAATACAATTGAAGAGGCAATATTTCATGGTATGATGGAAGTAGTAGAACGTGATGCATGGAGCTTTTTTGAAGCATTTAAAGAAGAGAAAAAAGAAGTTGACTGCCAGGATGCATCAAATGAATATATATGTGAGTTACTTGATAAGTTCAGAAGTGCAAACGTTGCAATAAAGCTTATTGATCTTACAGCAGACAATAATATCCCAACAATAGGTGCTGTATCTGAGGATTTAACACTTAAAGATCCTGCTCTTTTAACTATTGGTATTGGAACACATCTTGATGCAAATATTGCAGCAATTCGTGCAATTACAGAAGTTGCACAGAGCCGTGTTACACAAATTCATGGTACACGTGAAGATACAACCCGTGCAAATCTCTTACGTGATACAGGTTATGATCGTATGAAACGTCTTAACAGACACTGGTATCGTGAAAATAAGGAGTCTGTTGCAATTGATGATATTGAGAATTTATCTAAGAATTCATTTAAGGAAGATATTGAAGTTACACTTAAACTTCTTGAAACCTCAGGAGTAGAAGATGCATACTATGTTGATCTTACACGTGATATTAATATTCCTGTTGTTCGTGTTATTATTCCACCACTTGAAGTTTATAGTGTTGATTCATCACGTGTTGGTATGCGTTTAAAACCTAAGGATATGTTTTATTAAATTAGATAATAATGGAGTGTGGATTATTTTGAAACAAGCAATAGTTGTTAGAACAGATTTAAAGATGGGAAAAGGTAAAATTGCAGCTCAAGCATCACATGCTGCAATTGGTGCATATAAAATTGCAGATAAAAGTAGCATTCGTAAATGGGAACAGGAAGGACAGAAAAAAGTTGTACTTAAAGTATCATCAGAACGTGAGCTTCTCGAGTTATTCTACAAAGCTAAAAATACATCACCTGTTGCATGTACTTTAATTACAGATGCAGGTCATACACAAATTGAGCCATCAACACGTACATGTATTGGACTTGGACCTGCATCAGATGATGAAATTGATGCTCTTGTTGGGGATCTAAAACTTCTTTAGATGTGATATTTCTATGGTTTGTGTTGTTAAAATTGGTGGTAGCCTATTTCCAGAATATCTTAATGATTTATATCCGGTATTTCAACATTTTAGTAGTGAAATAGTTCTAGTTAATGGTGGTGGTGATCTTGCAAATAAGATCCGTGATTATAACTTGGAATTTAATTATTCAGATGATGTAAATCATTGGTGTGCAATTCGTTGTATGGATATTCTTGGTAAATTAATATGTGATAAATTTGATGATATTATTGCCATAAAATCATTTGATGAAATAGATAAGGTTCATAAGATGGGTAAAATTCCATTAATTCTTGCATATGAGTTGATGAGACAATTAGACCCTCTAGAGCATAGTTGGGATGTTAGTAGTGATTCTATTGCATGTTGGGTTGCAAGTGAAATTAATGCTAAATTATTAATATTAACAAATATAAATGGTATATATAATGGTGACATTTACTCAGCAAATAGAAAACTTATAAAATATATAAGTGCCAACGAACTATTACTTTTTGATGAAACTTGCGTAGATAAATGTTTACCTAAATTACTACTCAAATATGAAGTAGACTGTTTTATAATCAATGGAAAACGTCCCGAATGGGTTTATAGTTTTTTAGATGATAATTTAAATGCAAACGATACATATACACTTATAGGAGGAAAATAACATGGCAAAAATGATTTGTACATCATGCAAACAGGAAATTTCACCAATTGATGAATATGTAAAATTCCACTGTCCTGAATGTGACTCAGAAATTTACAGATGTCCTAAATGCAGAACCTTTGGTCACGAATATGAATGTGAATGTGGATTCAAAGGACCATAGATTCAACTTTGAATTAATTTAAAATTTAAAATTTATAGGAGATATTGATTATGTCTGATGTAGCAGCAATATTAAAAGTAATGCCTGAAAGTCCTGAAGTAGACTTAGATGCATTAAAACAAACAATTACTGAAACAATTGATGAAAATGTTCTTGAAAGAATTGAAGATGAACCTATTGGATTCGGATTAGTTGCACTTAATATTACTATCGTTGTAGACGATGGTGAAGGTGGAACAGAACCTATAGAAGAAGCTTTAGCAAACATTGATGATATTCAAAGTGTTGAAGTAGTTGATGTAAGAAGATTAATGTAAATTTTTATATTTACACATAAATCTTTTTTTTATATAGAATTGAATTCTCTTTTTTTTATACTTAATTTTTATAATTATATACTTTTTTTTGAATTATTATTTTCATAAAACATAAGTATTACTTTTTATAAAATTATTATTAATTTTGTTATGTTAGATATAATATGTGCAATAATAATTGGAATAATTTGTGGAATAATAACAGGAATAATACCAGCACTTCATGTAAATACAGTTGGTATAATAATATTTTCAATATCAGATAAAATTCTAGCCCATGTAAATATAGCAACACTTACAACTTTTTTTATAGCAATTGCAATAACACATGCTATGTTTGAATTTATACCATCACTTCTTGTGGCAATACCACAGGATGATACAGTAATGTCGATTCAACCTGCACATAGATTGATTTTTAAGTCAAAAGCATGTGAGGTAATACGCTGTGTTAGCTTTGGTGGATATTTATCAATAATTATTTTGATAATTTTAATGCCATTGCTTTTTATGATGCTGCCACCAATTTATGGTATGCTTCATGACTATATTGGCTATTTATTAATTGTTGTAATGATTATTATATTATATAATAGTGGTGAAAATAAGATAAAAAAGTTAACATCAACACTTATATTTCTTACATCAGGAATTCTTGGTGTTGTAATGCTTGGTGGTAATGTTAATAGTAATTTAAGTCTTCTTTGTATGTTATCTGGACTTTTTAGTGTTAGTAGTTTGATTTATTATTTTAATAGTAATTCACAAATTCCTCCGCAAGATGAAATTCATAGTATTAATGTTAATTTTGATTTTATAAGATCTGCATTTGCAGGTAGTATTTCAGGTTGTATTCTTGGTCTTCTTCCTGGTCTTGGTCCTGCTCAGGGTAGTGTTATTGCCCAGGCATTAACATTTAATTCAAAGGTATCTTCGCGTGATTTTCTTATTACAAATAGTGGTGTTAATATTTCAGATACACTTTTTTCTATAATTGCAATTTTTCTTATTGGAAATCCTCGTAGTGCTATTAGTGTATATGTTGCAACAATAATTGGTGATGTTACATTTAATTATATCATATTTTTCATATTTGTTTGTCTTATCTGTGTATCTGTTAGTTGTATCATCTCTATTAAGGTTGGTGATTTTCTTATTTCTAAGATTTCAAATATTAATTATAGAAAATTAAATACAATACTTATTGTTGCAATTACATTAATTGTTATAATTTACTGTATTTATACCTCTGAATGTATATGGTATGTTCTTATTTGTTATACTACATCAGTAGCTCTTGGAATTATAGTAAATGTAGTTGATTTAAATAAAACTTTACTTATGGGTGTTTTAATTATACCTTCTATTGTCATATATCTTGGATTGTTTTAGATAATTATAACATCTTTTGCAATTTTTGATAAAACATCCCTAAATTTATCACAATCAATTCCTGGAAATGCATCAATAAAGGCAACATCAAATTCTATATCAGTATGATTTGCTATATCTTCAATATCACAACATAAAAGTTCATAACATTTTGGATCATTAAATCCATTAACTTCAAGATTAAGTTTTGTTGTCTTTATTGCTTCAGGATATATATCATTAAATACAACCTTTTTTGCACCACACATAAGAGCATAAATTCCAAGACTTCCAGGTCCTGCCATTGCATCTAAAACTGTGGGATTATCATATTTTTTCAGTGCATTATCTACATCTACTATTTTTTGTGATATTTCTTTTGGATATTCTATGTGTATTTTACTCTGATTTTTATATACAACTACAGGATCATCTAGTGGTGTATTTTGTATGTCACAGCGTATTGGACATCCTACTTTTAACTCATAGTTGTTAATTTGTGAATCCTTAGTTTTTTGTCCTATGGTTGTATTTACATCACCACATATTATTGCCTTAACTTCACATACTTCATTATAAATTTTTTGTGCAACTTCACCATTAATTTCATCCATTATTATTACAACAGATCGTTTAGGTAAATATGGTGAGCTTTGAAGATATATTGCAGGTGTTATTAGTGGCATTCCAACTTTTCGTATTGATGCTGAATTTGATATTTCCCCACTTTCTATCATTATTTTAAGTATGTGTGCCATTACAATGTCTATGTGGCGTTTATTACACACAGGACATCTCATATAATTTGTATCTATTTTTTCAAGTTTTATTTGACGCTTTAGTGGTATTGCCTTTTTTAGTGTCTTGCTATGACAACTACTACATGGCATGTATCGTTCATTGATATTTTCTAGAATTTGCTGTTTTGTTTTTATACAGCTGGTATTATCACAATTACATTTCATATTATTATATTTCTAGTTTTATAGTATATAACATAAAAGTAATACTTTTATAATAAAGTTGTAATAAAATATTATTAAATCAAAAAATATTATGAAACATATTCCAGAATATAAAATAAAAAAAGACATAAAACTTGATGAAGAACAACAAAAAGAATATGAAAAAATAAAAGAAAAAATCATACAACAAAACCTAAACAACCAAGACATACAACAAGATATAAAAAAGGTAGAAATTGAGATAAAAAAACATACAAACAACACACAAATAATATCAAAACTACTAAAAGACATAAACAATTATGGAAAACTAGATGAACTACTAAAAGATGATGAACTTGAAGAGGTAATGATAATAGGAGATATGAAGCCTGTATATGTCTATCACAGACAACACGGCATGATGCAAACAAACATTAAACTAACATCAAATGAGACACGTGAAATAATTGAAAAAATAGCAAACAATGTACAAAGAAAAATAGACATACAAACACCAATTGTTGATGCACGTCTTGATGATGGAAGTCGTATCAATGCAACAATACCACCAATAAGTGTAGATGGACCAACACTAACAATACGAAAATTTAGAAAAAATCCATACACAATAGTAGATCTAATAAAATCAAATACAATAAATATCCACTTTGCAGCATTTATGTGGCTTGCAATAGAGGGAATGGGAGTTAAATCATCAAATATAATAATTGCAGGAGGAACAGGATCTGGTAAAACAACAACACTCAACACACTTACAACATTCATACCACCATATGAACGTATAATAACAATAGAAGATACACTAGAGATGCAAATACCACACAATCATATTATACGAAATGAGACAAGACCACCAAATATAGAAAATAAGGGAGAAATAACAATGGACTTACTTCTTAAAAACTCCCTAAGACAAAGACCTGACCGGATAATTGTAGGTGAGGTACGGACAAATGAGGCAATAACACTCTTTGGAGCACTTAATACTGGACATTCTGGTATGGGAACAGTACATGCAAACTCTGCACATGAAACAATAACACGACTTATTAATCCACCAATGAATGTACCACCGATTATGATAAAATCAATAAATTATATAATAATGCAAAACAGGCTTTATAATCCAAAGCTTGGAACAATACGACGTATAAGTGAGGTTGCAGAAGTTGTTGGAATGGAAGATGAACATATTCAGTTAAATAAGATCTTTACATATGATCCCTCATGTGATATGCTAAGGTATGTTGCAATAAATTCAATTACATTAAATGAAATTGCAAAGCTTAAAAATATTACAAATCACAAAATAAATGAGGAAATTGAAAAAAGAAAACAATACATCCAATCATATATTGATAAATACCCAGGCACCTCAGATATAGAACACCTGCAAAGATACATTAACAATTACTACTTTAGCTAAAATTAAAGGTTATGATTAAAGAAATTCTAATTAAAATAGGACATATCATACTTACAGGTGATATTAAATTATATAGAAACAATATGGGTGATGATATTGATGATGAAAATAATGATAAGATCTATAAAAACCATTACCTGATAGTAGTGTTATTGTTTGTAAATATTATCTTAGCAGTTATCATACCATATATTATACTTCCCTTAATTATTATTGAAGTTAGTGTATTATTTATTAAATATAAGCTCCCTGATGCAAGGAAAAATAAGAGAAAATCTATGATACTAAAACAACTTCCCTTCATGCTACGACAACTTGCAACACAACTTAAAGCAGGAATAGGACTTTTTGATGCAATGGCAATGATAGCTGATGGAAACTATGGTATACTATCTGATGAATTTAAAATAACACTAAAACAGATACAATATGGAACAAACTACATCCAAGCATTAGATGAACTATCAAAAAGAGTAGACATTGAAATATTTACAAAAATAATAAATCAAATAACAAGAACACTAAAAAATGGTGGAAATCTAGCAGATATACTAAATACAATGGCAAATGAAAATTCAGAAAATATGAAGATAAAATATAAACAATACTCACAGAAACTAAACTCTGTAATGTTAATATACATGTTTATATCAGTACTAATACCTACAATAACATTTATCATGATAATAGCAGCATCAATGATAATGGGACCTATAATACCACCAGAACTATTTATACTACTATATCTAGTATTTTTTCCACTAATTGTAGTGTTAATGGTCATATTTATTAAAAGTATGGAACCTACAATATAATAGAAAAATTCATAAAAAAATATAATTTAAAACTAACTAATATTATATATTAAAAGATTTTTAAAAAAACAATAAAAAAAAAGAGAATGGGATTGAAAAACATTGAAAAAACAGGAAGATTATATTAAAAATTTCTCAGAAAATAAAAATATAATAAGTCAATTTCTAATAAAAGAAAAAGAAATCAGAAGAACAAAACAAAACAAGCCATACCTTCAACTTACAATGCAAGATAAAACAGGTGAAATAAAGGGAAGAATGTTTTCAAACCATACACATAAAGAATTTAATAAAATTAAAATTAACAATGTATACAATATAAATGGAGAAGTACGTGAATTCCCTGAAAATTCAAAAAGATATAATATAATAATAAATTCAATAATGCCATCAAAGAAATATGACATGGAAAACTTCATAAAAAAGGCTGAAAACTATGAAGAAAACATTGAATTTTTCAATAAAACAATAGATTCAATAGAAGATCCTGACTTATCTTTAGTTCTTAGTCAATTCTTTGATGATGAAGAATTTAAAGAACAATTTATAAATGCACCAGCTGCAAAAATGCATCATCATAACTATCGTGGAGGATTACTTGTTCATACAAATGAAGTTATAAAACTTGCAGATGCAATAGCAAGTATTTACTCAAAGATAGATCGTGACTTACTTATTGTTGGTGCAATTCTTCATGATATAGGAAAGACAAAAACATACACCTTTAACGATGAAATTATTGATATTAACTATGAAGGACGTATGCATGATCACCTCTATATTGGTGCAAATATGGTAGACAATAAAATTAAAGATCTTAATATTGATGATGATCTTAAAGTTAAACTTGTTCATATGATACTTTCACATCATGGTGATGCATCACTTGGATGGGGTTCTACTGTAAGTCCTCAAATTCCTGAAGCTATAGCACTTCATTATGCTGATGATATGAGTGCAAAGCTTACTAAGGCTGTTGAAAATATATAATATAAACCCCCTTAATTTACTTTTTTTTATAATTAAATTTATTATGAAATAAAATCAAAGTAATATATATTAAACTTTTATAATAAGAAAATTTATACACTTACAATTATTATAAAAACTAAGAGATAAAATTTTTTTATAAAATCAAACTTTTAAAGGTGTAGAGATTGGAGAAAATCAAAATCGCAATTGTTGGACTAGGAAACTGTGCTAGTTCACTAATTCAAGGAATATACTATTATGCTAATAAAACAGAAGATGACGTAGATGGACTAATGCATTGGAGTATCGAAGGATACAAGCCATCAGACATAGAAGTTGTAGCAGCTATTGATATCGATGAAAGAAAAGTAGGTAAAGATGTAAGTGAAGCTATCTTTGCAAAACCTAACTGTACAACAGTATTCTGCCCTGATATAGATGAAATGGGAGTAGAAGTTACCATGGGAAAAGTTCTTGATGGTGTAGCTCCTCATATGGAAAATTATAAGGATGATTCAACATTTATTATTTCAAAAGAAGCTGAAAAATCAAAAGAAGAGATTGTTGAAGTTCTTAAAGAAAGTGGAGCAGAAATGCTCGTTAACTATCTTCCTGTAGGTTCTGATAAAGCAGGAAAATTCTATGCAGACTGTGCACTTGATGCTGGAATTGCATTTATTAACTGTGTTCCAATATTTATTGTAAGTGACCCTGAATATGAAGCTAAATTTAGAGAAAAATCAATACCATGTATTGGTGATGATATAAAAGCACAAATTGGTGCAACAATAACTCACAGAACACTTGCAAGTCTATTTAAAGATAGAGGTGTTCGTCTTGATAAAACATACCAACTTAACACTGGTGGAAATACAGACTTCCTTAACATGTTAAATCATGATCGTCTTGCATCAAAAAGAGAATCAAAAACAGAAGCTGTACAATCAGTACTTGCACACCGTCTTGATGATGATGACATACACATAGGTCCTAGTGATTATGTACCATGGCAAAAAGATAACAAGCTCTGTTTCCTACGTATGGAAGGACGTACATTTGGTGATGTGCCAATGAATATTGAACTTAGATTAAGTGTAGAAGACAGTCCTAACAGTGCAGGATGTGTAATTGATGCAATTAGATGTTGTAAAGTTGCACTTGAACGTAAAATTGGAGGAGCACTTACATCAATTTCATCATATACAATGAAACATCCACCAATACAATATACAGATGATATTGCACGTGAAAAAGTTGAATCCTTCATTAAAGGAGAACTTGAAAGATAAGAATGTGAAAATTATCTTTTAAATTTTATTTACTCTCCACCTTATATTCTTTTTTTTTTAACTCATTTTTTTAAAATTAAATTACTAGGATAAATATTATATTCATAAAAATAAAAAATAGCTCTATAAAAAAAATTTATGGGGGATGAGGATTAGAAATAGTTATTGATTTTATTCTTTTTTAACTACTTCTTTATGTTCATTATTTGGAACAATCTGCATTTTTCCATCAGTATATGTTTTATTTAATTCTTCACCATCCATCATATAATGAAGACACATTGCAAGTGCTGCAACTTCAGAGTGTGGCTGGTTTGTAACTGATAAGTTCCAATCTGCAAGTTCATATACTTCTGTTGGTACTCTTGATCCACCAACAATTATGAGTTTATCTCGACCATTATCTCTGATTTCTGGAATTACATCCTCTACATGTTTTCCATACATTGTAAGGTGTATGATTTCATATCCATTTCTTTTATGTTCCTTAATTACTTTCATTGCAGCAGGATCATATTCAACTTTAAAGTCTCCTCCCCAGTTTTCAACAACACTTTCTGCAGATTCTATGATATGCTTATCTCTTTCTCCACTAAGAATTACCTTATCTGCACCAAATGCACGAGCAGTTAAACAAACATGTGTTGTAATTCTTGTATCTCTTCCTAATCTGTGATCTAATCTTAAAACTGTTATCATATAAATAATACCTCAAAATATTATATTTTTCTATTAATTTAGTAAAAAAAAGTTTATTTTCTATCTTAGTTAATATTTATGTATTTTATGTAATTTATTATTAATTATAAAAAGTAGACTAAAAAAAATAAGAAGGAGAAGAATAACTTGGAAAATATTAAATCATTAAACTTAGATTTAATACAACAACAACAAGAAATACTAGACGTCCTATTTCATTTGATGCTCCAAGAATATCACCTGTTACACATCCAAAGTTTTTCTGTGCAACTTTTGACATATAAAGTGCTCCAATTACAGTTGCAAATATTGCAATTACACCTATATCTTTAAGAAGAACATAGCCTATTATTAATGCAATTATTAGGTTTACTGTAAGAACTTTATAGTCCATTCCTTTTTTAATTTCACGTCCAATTCCTTTTTTATCTGTTGATCCAAATTCCATTGTTGTAATCATTGCAAGTTTTGCTGCAATTTCCATCATAATTACAACTGCAACTATCTTACCAGCTGGTATTGATGTTAATGCAGCAATTGTTATTGCGGCAATTATGAAAAATGTTGTTATTCCACCTGTTCCAACGCTTGAATCACGCATTACAGATAGTCTTTTTTCACAATCACCATGTACCATTAATCCATCACCCATATCCATAATACCATCGATATGATTATATCCTGTAAACCATATTAGGAAACAATATACTAGTGTTGCACTCATAAATGCTGGAATTTTAAGTGTTACATCAAGAATATATGCAACAACTGCTCCAATTACTCCTATTAATGCCCCAATATATGGCCATAGAAATACATTTCCTGACATGTCCTCTAGTGTTGTAAATCTTTTTATTGGAATTTTTGTTGAAAAACCTATCAGTCCTAGAAATCCATCAATTGATGGTTTTATCTTTGCATGTTTCTGGTATTGTCCTTTTAAATTATTTGACATAATTTATCTTTTATCTCACCATCCCTTTGTTTTATTTAAATTTAAATTAAATCCCTTGAAAGACATCCTATAATTAATCCTAATATAACATCAGAGGTTTTAGATGTAATATTTGATAGTTGATCTATATTCTGATATTCATTGAAACTAAATTTAAGATCTCCACCTGCAATATAGCGTGCAAGTATCAATCCTATTGTTTCATTCATTACACCTGCTTTTTTATCAATTGATCTGATACGACTTCGACTAATATCCTCATCAATACATAGTGCTCCATCAATAAGTTGTATAACATTACTATCATCTAATGCATCAAGTAGTATATCTTTAAATTTATCAATATCTATGCTTGAATCTATTACTGATGCAACATTACACATATCATCAACTGTTATTCCCTTTAAATTGAGAAAATGTGTAATATCTTTTGGATATCCAATCTGTTTTAATGATAAACTTATAGCTTCCTGTGTTATCTCTTTAAGTTCATAGAAAAGTGATATGTCAAATGGAATTACCTTTTCAGGCTCACCACGACATGCAACAAATACAATATTATAGAAGTTTCCAAGTTCATTATCTATCTTTGATGTTGCAATTGCATTTTCATCCCATTGTGTTGTTGAAATTGTCTGAAGTATTGCATTATATGCATAAAGCAGTGCCATATTATCAAGCTTTGTATCAAGAATTGCTGATATATTAACAAAGAATTTCTCATTAAAATATTCAACAGATGCAATTACTGCAATACCATTTCTTTCAACTTTCACTTGTTTATTTATCGGGTCATTAAGATAATGATTATAAAAACTATGATTTGACTTAAAATCATAGCCTGTTATGTTTCCAAATATATAAAATGGATCGCTACAACTTTCAATTTTAAGACCATTATCTGCCTGTGATACTTTTATGCCTTCAATATCAATGTCTATCATTAGCTATTTTCCTCCCCGTGAAGATATTATTTAAGAAAAATTAAATTCAAAATCTTTATGAAAATTAATTATACTAATATTTTATTTATAGATTAATATAAGTCTTACAGCCAATTAAAGCCACCTAAAACAAGTTTACTTAAATTATTAATCTATATTATTCATAAAATTTTAATAATTCACAGATCATGAAATATGTTTTAGATCTAAAATTTAGAAACTTAAAACTAAAAAAAATTAAAATATGAATAAAAATAAAATTTAATGATATACTATAAAAGAAAATACAATACATAATGAAAAGAAAAATAACTAGAAAAAAACAATATAGGAGTAAATTATAATGGTTTTAATTATTGACCCACAAGTATCAGGACTTGCAGGAAACATGTTTATTGGAGCATTTATTGACATTGGGGCAGATAAAGATAAAATTATAGATGTTATGAAGACATACTCTGAAGACTTTGGTGATGTAAAAATAGATATAAAAAAACAGCCAAAAAATGGTATAATGTCAACATATGCAGAAATTATAGCAGAAGATAACAATAAGGCACGACACTACAAAGATATCATAGAAAAACTTGACATGATAACTGAAGAAAAATATCCTGATGATGAAACAATAGCAAAAACAATAGCACTTACAAAGAAGATCTTTAAAACAATAGCAGATGCAGAATGTAAGGCACATGGAATGAGTATTGATGAAATTCACTTCCATGAAGTGGGAAATACAGATGCAATATGTGATGTAATAGGTGCCTCATATGCATACCACCTACTAGGACTTGATAAAGAAAAAGTATACTCTCTTCCTATTGCAACAGGATATGGAACAGTAAATACACAACATGGACTACTACCTGTTCCTGCACCTGCTGTAATAAATATACTTGGTGATGTACCAACACAGGGAGGAGTTGCTAAAACAGAACTTACCACTCCAACAGGTGCTGCAATTGCAGTTAATATTGTTGATGAATTTATAACAACATACCCACAACTTGGATATAAAAAGGTTGGATATGGTGCAGGACGAAAAGACCTAGAAATACTTAATGCATTACGTCTTATTCATGCAGAAAGTATAACACCAAAAGATACAATTACAACACTTGAAACAAATGTTGACACACTACCTGGTGAAGTACTTGGAAGCTTATATGATGTACTACTTAATGAGGGTGCATCAGATGTAAGTATAACACCTACATTTATGAAGAAAAACAGGCCAGGATACATAATTAAGGTAATATGTCGCAATCATAATGCAGCACACCTTTGTGATGTATTAATTAAACATACAGGAACACTTGGTGTACGTATGATTCCAACAATGCATCGTGCAGCTGTTGTACGTAAAAATGTAATACAACAAGTTGAAGTTGAAGGAATTAAAGAAGATGTAAGATTTAAGATAGGATATTCAGATGACATGGTAGTTAAATGTTCACCAGAATATGATGATATTAAAAAATTAGCTGATAAAACAGATATTCCAATTAAAGATTTGATGGAAATTGTAAAAATACAATACCTGGAAAATAATAAAGGAGAATAGTGAAAATATGACAAACTCTAAACCTAAAGCAATAGCAGTACTATCAGGAGGACTTGATTGTTGCGTTGCATCATCAATATATGCAGATGACTATGATATTCATGCAATAACATTTAATTATGGACAAAAAAGTGCAGATATGGAAATTAAACATGCAAAGATGGTGGCAGATAAACTTAACATGACACATGAAGTAATAGATCTTATGTGGCTTAAAAATATCAGTAATTCATCACTTACAACAGATGAAGATGTAGTAGATGTAGGTGTTGATGATCTTGATGATCTTGAAAAATCTAACCAAACAGCTAAATCTGTATGGGTTCCGGCACGAAATACTGTATTTTGTAGTATTGCACTAGCATATGCAGAGGCAATGGGTGCTGAAATTATCATTGTAGGATGGGATTATGAGGAAGCTGTAACATTCCCTGATAATTCAAAAGAGTACCTTGAAAGCTTTAATAAAACAATTGAATATGGATCATTTGATGATATCCAAATTAAAGCACCACTTATTGATATGAATAAGGATGATATCATAGCAAAAGGTATCAAAATAGATGCTCCAATAAATGATGCATACTCCTGCTATAAAGGTGGAGAACTTCACTGTGGAGTTTGTGAATCATGTATGAGACGAAAAAGAGGATTTGAAAAACTTGGACTTATAGATGAAATAGAATATGAAAACTAAATAAATAATTATACTATGTTTTTTGTGGGATGATTTAATATGGATGATATAGACTTTAAATTAACAATGTATGAAAAAACAATGAAAACAGACCAGTTCTATGAACAATTTAATAACTATGATGAGGTACAATCACACTGTCGTAACTGTTTTAATTATGAGAAGAATTTTACATGTTCACCTGTAGATATTGATATTAAAAAATATATTACATCGTATGAATATGTTGATATTATTGTCTCAAAGCTTGACTTTAAGCCAGAGGTATATGAAAAAACGTATTCAAGAGATGAACTTAATAGTATTATAAACAATACCTTTATGAAACAGAAAGATAAAATCAAAGAACAATTACGCAGTGATGAGGCAAACCACACCCGTGCTGTTAGTATAACAGGTCCATGTGATTATTGTGGTATACATTGTCGTGAAAAATATGATATATGTCCACATCCTGAAAAACTAAGATATTCTCTTGCATCTCTTGGTATTGAATCATCAAAAATACTTAAAGATCTCTTTGATATTGATCTTATATTAATTGAGAAGGGAAAACTTCCACGTTATATGAATAATGTATCAGCAATACTATATACTGACTAAGAAAATTAGTTGTTAAATAAAAATAAGTTAATAAAAAAAAATATAAAAAAAAGTCAGGTAAAGAAATTAATGGTCTTATTTAATAACCATTAATACTTCATCTTTATCTACTGTATCTCCTTCTGCTATGAAAATATCTGTTACTTTTCCAGCTTTATCTGATTTTACATCATTTTCCATTTTCATTGCTTCAAGAACAGCTACTGTATCACCTATTTCTACATTGTCTCCAACATTTACTTTAAGTTTTACAATCATACCCTGCATTGATGCTGTAAGTCCACCTTCAACAGATTCTTTAATTTTCTGTGATGCAGGTTCCATTTCCATGTATCCTGATGGTAGAACTTTTACATTGAATGTTTCACCATCTACTTCTACATCGTATGATGTTGGAATACTTGATGCTGTATATTCAACTTTAGGTTCTGGAATTTCTTCAGCTACAGCTTCTCCTTTAAGGAATTTTTCTGCAACTGTTGGATACATTGCATATGTAAGTACATCTTCAGGTTTCTTAATAAGACCTTTTTCTTGAGCTTCAGCTTCTGCTTTTTCAAGTTCTGGTTCTATTAAATCTGCTGGTCTGCAGGTGATACGTTCTTCATCACCATTAGCTTTTTTATAGAGTTCTTCATCTATTTCTGCAGGTGGTCTTCCATATTCACCTTTAAGGTAATCTTTTACTTCTTTTGTAATGTTACTGTATCTTTCACCAGATAATACATTCATTACAGATTGTACTCCTACAATTTGACTTGTTGGTGTTACAAGTGGAGGATATCCAAGATCACGTCTTACTTCTGGAATTTCTTTAAGTACTTCATCGTATTTATCAATTGCATCTTGTTGTTTTAGTTGTGATACAAGATTTGATAACATTCCACCAGGTACTTGGTATCTAAGTACATCTGCATCTACTTTTGCTGATAATGGATCAAATAGTGCATTGTATTTTTCATTTAATTCTTCAAAGTAAACTTTCACTGGATTTAAATCTTCAAGATCTATACCTGTATCATATTTTCCACCAGCAAGTGCTGCTACTACACTTTCTGTTGGAGGTTGTGATGTTCCACCTGAAAATGGTGAAATTGCTGTATCGAGCATGTCAACACCAGCTTCTACTGCTGCTTCATAACTCATAAGAGTCATTCCACTGGTACAGTGACTGTGTAAGTTTACTTCTAAGTCATATTCATCTTTAATTGCACTTACAAGATCATGTGCCATACCTGGTGTTATTAATCCTGCCATATCTTTGATTGTTATTGCGTCACATTCAAGTTCTGCAAGTTTTCCTGCAAAGTCAACGTATGATTCTATTGTATGTACAGGACTTATTGTATAACTTATTGTTCCTAGAACATAAGCTCCCTGATCTTTTGCTGATTTTATAGCTGTTTCCATGTTACGTACATCATTTAATGCATCAAATATTCTGAAAACATCTACTCCATTTTCATATGATTTTTCAACAAAAGATTCTACCATATCATCTGCGTAGTGTTTATATCCTACTAAGTTTTGTCCTCTTAGTAACATTTGAATTGGAGTTTTTGATAGGTTATCTTTGAATGTTCTTAGCCTTTCCCATGGATCTTCATTTAAAAATCTGATACATGTATCAAAAGTTGCTCCTCCCCATGCTTCAAGTGAGAAGTAGCCCACTTTATCCATGTCCTCTAAAATTGGAACCATGTCTTCTGTTCTCATTCTTGTAGCAATTAATGATTGATGAGCATCACGTAAGGCTGTTTCTATTATTTTTACTCTTGCCATTACAACACCTACTTTTAGTTTAGTTAATAAAAATTATTTTTCTTAATGGTTTTTAGTTAAGTATTTAATTATAAAAATAATTCTTTCATTATTTAATTCATATACTATATATGTTTATTTTAATATACCTAATTTTCTATTTTTATTTAATAATTTTAGATTTTCAAGATAATGTTGTTTAAAATTATAGAAAATTGATTATGTTTAATAAATTAATTAAAAATAAAAAAAGTAAATAAAAAAAATTGTAGGTTTATAAAATAAATAGTTAAAGACCTTTAAAGACCTTTAATGATCTTAAAAAGATAAGAGAAAGGTTTTTTATATATTGTAAAAAACTTTCCTATTTTAATCTTTTACCTGTTACAGGTTTTTTATTTTGCCAGCTGTAGCTTCTTAATCTTTTGGATCTTCCAAATCCACATGAAGCACAGTATTTTTTGGTAGGGTTGTAAGCGTTTCTACCACATCTTCTACATCTGGTGTGGTTTTTCTTATTACGTTTACCAAATGATGGTGTTCCTTTCATTGATATTACCTCCTTTGGGACTTAATTGTTAAAAAATAAACACTCAGTTTTTTATTTAAACATACTAAAAAAGTGAGTAAAAAAAAGTAAGAAAATAAGAAAAAAGTGTTTCTTATTTAATTTTTAGATATACGATCGTTTATATCTCCAAATTTAACCTCATTCTAATAAAAAAAAATAAGGATTAGTTCTTGAATAAGGACGATTAATAATAAGAATATTCTACTAATGTCCTGTATTTAATTATCCTGGTGATATGTAGACTATGTTGTCTCCACGAACTAAAACAACACCTAAGCGGCGTAGGGATTCTCCATCTTTTAGTTCTTCTGCGTCATTAATTACTAAATTCATATGCATATCAAAGCTTTGTAAAACTCCTCTGAATTCTTTTCCACCTTTAAGGTTGATAAGAACTTGTGAGTTTAAAGCTTGGCCTAATGCATCTAGAGGTCTAGATGTATTGTTATTATTTTTTTGGTCGTTCACTATTAATCACCTTATCAATAATATATATTTATTATATATTTTAAATTATATTTAAATGTATCTATTTAATTAAATTTTATATGAAAAAATACAACTCATATATTGACTTAAATAATAGATTCAAGGCTAGTAATTATATATGTTTAAATAATATAATAAACTTTTACTATTATAAATAAAAGATATATTATAACAAAAATAAATTATATTCACAGATACAAAAAAATAATGGGATGAAAAGCTTTGAAAACTAAAAAAAGAAATTTCCTAAAAAATAAGAAAATTAAAGAAATAAAAAGTCAACTTGGAGTATATGACTACATAATACCAAAAAAATCACAAGTTGAATATATTAAAGTTGAAGACATGCCAGACATCTATCTTATCGATGGAAAACCATTACTTATGGAAGCAGAAGGTCATATCATACCAACACTAAAAGCTATGAATGAAATTGAAACAATAGAAAAAAAAGTAGTTGTTGATATGGGAGCAATAAACTTTGTAATAAAAGGTGCAGATATCATGTCACCTGGAATTGTAGATGCAGATAGTGACATAGTTGAAGATGAAATTGTAGTTATTGTTGATGAAACACACAACAAGCCACTTGCAATTGGAATGAGTCTTATTACAGGTCCTGAAATGGTTGAAAATTCTAAAGGTAAAGCTATTAAAAATCTTCACTTTGTAGGAGATGCAATCTGGAATCTTGAAATTTAAACAGAGGAGTGTTTTAGTATTTCAGTGGATGAATTTAAATTAAAATATGATTCAGGAAATGTAATATCAAATGATGTTCATAAAATTGGCATTATTGCCCTTGGATCATACCTTGAAAATCATGGAGCAGCACTTCCTATTGATACAGATTCAAAGATTGCAGCAAATGTAGCATTAAATGTTGCAACAAAAACTGGAGCTGTATATCTTGGTATATTTTATGGTGCAACAGAGTATGATTATGTTAAACATGGAATTCATCTAAGTTGTGATGATTTAATAAATAATGAAATAATACCACAACTAAAACATATAAAAAATTCACTTAATCTTGAATATGTAATTATTGTTAATGGTCATGGTGGAAACAATCTTATCATGGACTCTATTGATATGATCTCAGAAAATATTGGCATGAATGTTATATTTAACAATTCAATCATTGAAAATGAAGGTCCTCATGCTACAACTGGTGAATTATCAATGGGTGCAGCACTTGGAATAATAGATATTGAAAGATTAAAAGAACATGAAAACTATACACTTCACCCTGAAGTTGCAATGATAGGACTTACTGATGCAAGAGAAAATAATGAGATAATAAATCAAGAAGCTGAAACTATAAAAAAAGAAGGCTTTAGTGTTGATGTTGAATATGGACATAAATTATTATCTGATGCACAAGATGCAATAATTGCACAAATTAAACAATTACTAAAAATAAAAGATTAAAAAAAAAGAGATGAAAAAAATAGTGTAAAAAATAAAATCTTTTATTTTTTTTTCTTATCACTACCTTTTTTTAGCAAATATTTTTTACTTATTTTCCTAGTTCTATTTTTCTAATTAACTTTTTACATTCATTTGAGGTTTTCTTATTGTTAAATGCAAGACTTATTCTTGATATTGCCTCAAGTGTACGTATAATCTGGTCAAGCCATGTGAATATATCACCAGGATAGATGTGAATATCATAGTTTGTCATGAAATACTTACTTATTGCATTTGGTGACCATCCATGTATTCTTTGTTTTATTATCTTATCTGAAATATTCATTTCAAAACACCTGCAGAATGGCTTTTCTTTACATCTACATGACATAAAATCAACTTGCAATGCAATAAGCTTATCTACATATTGTGGGTCAAGTTTTGCAATTACATCAGCTGATGTTATAATATCACGTGTTGAATCTGCAAATAGTCTTGAACTTACATTTGTCTTAAGTGCAGCAGATAGTCTGCTTGCAAGTCTGTTACTTATATATGCACTTTCAAATGGTTCTATGAATTCAGCAATATTAAGTGGTGGCTGCTTTAGGTGTTTTCTTATATATTCTGCCTTATATATTTCAAGGAATGATATTGATACAGCACGACCATAACGTGTTGTGTGATACTTACCAGTGTTCTTATTTCTCTGAATAAGTTTAAGGTCATATAATTTATCAACCACTTCATCAAAAAGCAGTGGTATTTCAAGAGTATTATAATGCTTATCTAGTTTTTCAATATCACAGTTTCCCATAGCTGAAATATCAGCAAGTACTTGTTCGTATGTATCATCCTCTGAATATTCAACATTAATATTGTCAACATCACTATCAAGCAAGTCAATTGCTGTTTGCTCATCGCTTTGTCCATCAAATTCCTTGTCAAGTTCTGCTATAAGATATACCTTTCCCATATCATGGTATGTTGGCCTACCTGCACGTCCTATCATCTGTGAAAATTCATTGTTTGTAAGCCATTTATTTCCCATACGTAGTGTTTCAAATAGTACCTGTGATGCTGGGAAATCCACACCTGCTGCAAGTGCTGCTGTTGTTACAACTGTTGAAATCTTCTGTTCTGCAAAGTCTTTTTCTATCTTTAATTTCTTTGAATAAGAAAGACCTGCATGGTATGCTGCAGCTGTAATATTATGTTTTGATATACTTTGTGCTATCTGGTGTGTTTTACGTCTTGAATTTGTAAAGATTATTGTCTGTCCATGATATCCCTTAGATGATTTTGTATTATATTCTTTCTTTGCAAGCTTTCCTAGAAGATCTCTTTTTTCATATTCACTTTTTGCAAAGATAAGATGACGCTCAAGTGGTACAGGACGTTGTTTATATTCAACAAGCTTCATATTAAAGTCATGTGCAATTCGTTTTGGATTTTTAATTGTTGCTGAAAGTCCAATAAGCTGTACTTTTGGAAACATGCTAATTATACGATGTACAAGACCATTAAGTCTTGGACCTCTTTGTTCCTCATCAAGCATGTGAATTTCATCAATTACAACACATCCAAGATTACGTAGTTGATCATACTGTCCAGATCTTAGCATAAAGTCAAGTCCTTCATATGTTGCAACAATAATATCTGCATCTTTTACTGACTTATTTTGTAGTGTTAATTCACCTTTTACTTTAAGACGATTTGAACCTACCTTTATTGCAACTTTAAGTCCAAGCTTTGAATATTGACGTTTAAAATCACGGTACTTCTGGTTTGCAAGAGCAACAAGAGGTGTTATGTAGATGAACTTCTGATGTCTCATTGCCTTTGGAATACCGGCTAGTTCACCAATTAATGTTTTACCAGATGCTGTGGCAGATACTACAAGCATATTTTCACCTTCTAGTACTCCTGCTTTAAGTGCAAGAAGCTGTACAGGAAGGAAGTGTTTAAGGCGTTTTGCTAGTATGTTTTTAAATTTATTTGGAATATTAATTTTCTTTGGTGAAATCTTTGGATAATTAGTCTTTTTAACCTCTATTTTATCGTATACTGTTAGTTTATCATGCTTTATTGGATTAAATTTAGGGTCAAGTACACTGAGTGTTTTTTCAAGATTATGTGTTTCATCAAGAAGTTTTATAAATCTTGGATATGATACATCAGAATATCCACGAAGATGCATTATTCTTTTTATTTCACTTCTTGCACATAGCTTACAGATATATTCATCATAGAGTTTATATGCTGATGACTTTTTAAGTAATGTAATATCTCCACTAAATGTACAATGTCGACATATTGTTGTATATTCATATGGGATATTTAGTGAATTAAGCATTTCCTCTAGTTTTTCATCTTTTGTTGCAATGAGAATTTTCTGTTTTCTTAGAATCTTTATTAGCTCTTTTGGTGATTTGAATGTTTCAACATTATCTTGTTGTATTATAAATCGTTGTGGTCTTATCTTTCCATCTGTTTCATGAAGCTTAAAATTACCAAAAAATATTGGCTTTCGTCTATTATTTAAAGCTCCCTTTGCAGGACCTATTGGATATAATTCTATTACTTTCTTATTACGTCTTAAAATTATCATGTTATCTTGTGATTTATATTAAAAATTATTCTATTGTCTTTTCATTTATTTTATTATCTTTATTTAAATCAATGTTATATTATGTTTATAGATATATTTTTCATATCTTATTATTTTTTAGAAGAAAAATTAATAACAACACTTAATGTTGTATAGATTTTCAAGTATTTACATAAATCATACCATAAAATACCAACAGTTGAGATAATTTTTTATGCTTTTCATAATTTGTTAGTATTAAAAATATATACTTTTAAATAAAAAGATAATATCATATAAAAAGCTGATTTTTTAATTAAAATCAAATAAAAGGGAATTAAATGCATATACATACTAAAAACTTTTAATATGTATTTAAAATTAAATATGGAAGATAATATGAGATAAATCATGAAATTAAACAATTAAATAAACTTTCTAGATGAAAAATACCATGTAATTTTATATAAGAAGGGAATTAAAATGAGCAACAATAAATTACCCTACACTGTCTTTGTAGTACCAATACTTCAAATTCTTCAAAAAGCTCCATTTAACATGATAGATTATGATATTGTAGAGCCAATCTATAAAAACTATCCATTTACAATCGAACAAATTGATGAAAATGAAGCACAAATAGAACTTGCAATAAAATATCTTAAACTTGCAGGATTTATTGAAGAAATAAAAGATGAAAATAATGAATTTCTAAAAAATACACCAGAAGGTAGCAAACTACTAAGTGAATCAAAAACAACAAAACAACTACTATCAAAACTAACAGATAAGCTGATGGACGATGTATTTGATCTGCCAAAATATAAACAATCACTATACTATCACATAATAACACTACAATTCCTAAAAAATATTGGAAACATACCACAAACAGAAACAGAAATGGTACGACGTATCATGAGTACTGAAGGATTTATGCAACATGAAAAAGAGACAATGAATGTAAAATCTGGAAGCTCAACATACTGGAGATTCCACTCAGCAATATCACACCTATGTAGTGGAAACTTAATTGAATACACACAATATAAGAAATACAAACTAACAGATGAAGGATACAAGGTACTTGAAAATAGAGAAAACATAGAACAAAACGTGGCAGAAGTACTAAGAAAACATGAACATAAAATTAAGCCAAGAAAGATACCAAAAAAGACATAGCAGATAATATAATTTACAAAGTATCTAGAATAATGAACAAAAAGGATGTAAAATCCGATAAAATAGGGAGATAATAACCAAAAATTAATAGTTTTAAATATGAGGAGAATTAATATGAAAAGAAAACCTGCATACATTGATTTTACAAAAGCTGTACTTGAAACAATAGAGGAAAATCCACAAAAAACACAACAAGAAATACAAGATATCATACTTGAAAAATATGACCAATTCACACAAGATGATATAAATGAAGATGACAACCAAATACAAAGAGTAATAAGATATCTTACACTAGCTGAATTTACAACACAAGATGATGATGGAAGATGTGTTAATACATCTAAAGGATCACAACAACTAGAATTTAGTAATCTTCAAATTAACAAAATAATAAAAAAAATACTCACAATTCAATTCAAAATACCTAAAGAACGTGACCTCTGTTATATATGTCTTAATTACTTTAAAGACTATCCTTCACATCCTATAGGTTCAGGCGAAATGTTATGGGATATGCTTAAGAAAACATCAAAGTATGCAGAAAATAAGGATATATGTGAATTAAGAGCAGCAAAAGGAACACCTATATTATATTCAAAATATGATTTTTCAAATTACCATCTTAAAAAACTAGATTTAGTTAAAAAAACAGAAGATAAAGGATATCAAATAACACAAAAAGGACTTGATATATTAAATAAATATGAAACTGAAGAAGAAGTCAATGAATATATTGATACTCTTTTTCAACAATCTTTAAAAAATAAGGATGAACCAATAAATAAGATTCTTGCATCTGATGATGGACATATCAAAGTATTCTATTATGACTATGAACTTACATATCTTGAAGTATTAATTCCTCTCCTTAAAATTATTGACTCAAAATATTATACAAATCAAGAAGAAAAAATAAAAGATATTATTATAAAAATGGATGAATTTGAATCATATGATAAAGAAGATATCATTAAAGCAATAGATACTGCACTTCATTATCTTTATGATGGAGAATACATAACAATTGAGTCAGGTGAAATCCTAAAAACAGCTAAATTAGCAGCTATTGTTTATAAACTTGATTATAGAATGAAATATGTTGATAGTCTTGATATTGAGGAATCTGAAAAAGATAAAAAAAGACAAAAAAGACTGAATAATATTTGTAGAGAAATAAATAAAAGTCTTTTCAAAGTATATGATGTTCCAACAAAAGAAGATTTATACCAAGATATCTTAAAATATCTGAAAGATGATGATAATAGACCTGTAAATCATCAAAAACTTCCAAGTATAAATTTATTAATAGTACAAGACTTCCTTGAAAAACACAAGACATACTCAGATAATATAATGAGTATAATCGATCCTGAATCAAGAAGACTTTCAATTAATCTAATAATTGAAGATGCATTTAAAGAATTAAAACAAAATAAACTAATTAGAAATACTAAAAAATACGGATACTTAATAGAAGAAAAAGGAATAAGATATTTAGAAAAATTAGAAAATGAAAATAAAACTGAAGACATAAAAAAATCATCCATAGAAGAAGAGAACATAAAACCTGAATTAGTTGATGAAGATAATAATAAAATTGTAAGTACTATTGAACCTATTGAATCTAAAACTTCAGAATTTAAAAATCGTGATATGACAACAGATAATATTTATGAAAGATTAGTATTTGATATTTTATGTGACAATGAAGAACATGAAAAAGTTGACATTATTGATAAAATTGAAGAAACACTAATACCTGGCGTTGTTATACCTAAAGAAATTAAAAATGTTATAAAAGATAATATCCAAGATGCACTTGATAAATTTGCACAATATAATATAATTGAACCTGGTGAAAGATTTGGATACTGGAAGATAACACAAAAAGCTATGACAATTGCACATACTATTGATAGTGAAACACCTACAGTTAATATTGTTAGTGAAACTCCAACTGATGTAGATAATGAAATTGACATTATTGATGAAGATATTATTGAAAGTCCTCTTGAAGATGAAATAGAAAATGAAACAATAGAAGATGTTGAAGTAATTGATAAACAAGAAGAAACTACTGAATTTATTGAAATAAATCCTGTTGATACATTTAAAAAGGCATATGGTGCTATTAATAAAGATCTTAAAAGACGTCTTCTTAATAAAGTTAAATCATGTTCACCATACTTCTTTGAAAAACTTGTACTTGACTTATTTATGAAAATGGATTATAACCATGTAAAACCTAAATATGGTGAAGTAACCAAGAAATCAAATGATGGTGGAATTGATGGAGTAATACAACTAGGATACTTAAATACAAACCCAATATACTACCAGGCAAAACGATATGATAGTAACATTCAAAGACCAGCAATACATCAATTCATTGGAGCTCTTCGAGAAATAAAATCAGATACAGGAATATTTATAACAACATCAGGATTTTCAAAAGGAGCAATAAAAGCAGCAAAATCTGAGAACATCTCAATGATAGATGGGGATGAACTTGTAAGTTTAATGATAGAATTTAAAATAGGAGTTAAAGTTAAAAATTATGATATAAAACTTATAGATGATGAATACTTTGAAGATTAACTTCCACATCATCCTACTTTTTTTTATAAATAATAAGGAATAATTAAAATGACCAAACTAAGTAAAAAACCAACAAACATAGTCTTTCTTTTGCCAGTTCTTAGAATACTTGATAAAACATCATATTATCTAGATGATGATGAAATTCAGCAAATAATCCTTGAAAACTCTGAATATACTACTAATGATATAAGAGAAGATGACAACCAGATAAAAAGAGCTATTCTTTACTTAAATCATGTAGGATTTATTAAAGAAGATCATCATGGAAATTATCAAATTACAAAAGATGGACGCACTTTATTTAATGATTCTAAAAAAACAGAAGAACAAAAAGAAAGAGTGATAGTTAATAAGCTTTCAAAAGATGTCTACAATATACCAAGTACTGATGATGTTTATTCAACATTCCTTATTTATCTTCGAGATAATCCAAATCATCCAATAAGACGTAAAGATTCAATATATGATGCAATAGAAAAGAACACTAACTTTTATAATAATAAAGATGTTATGGAACTTAGATCACCTAAGAAGAGAACATTTAAAGGAGAAAATATTATTTACTCCAGATTTGACTATGCAATTTCTGATCTTAGCAGAGTTAACTTAATTGAAAAATCTGATAATAAAGGATATCAACTAACACAGAAAGGTTTTAAAATACTTGAAGATGAAGAAAATATTAAAACTAATGTATCTAAACTACTAAAGAATACAAAACCAAAATCAAAGAAAAAGAAAAAGAAAAAACAAGTTGTAGCTGATATTAAAATAGAAAATAATCCACCTGTAAGTATATCTGCTGATGAAGTTTATGAAAAACTATTTCTTGAAGTTTTAAGTGATAGAAAAGAACATAAAAAGAGAAGTATATTTAAGGCAATTGAGGAAGCTCTTATCCCAGATGTTGAAATTCCAGATAATATTAAAAAGGCTGTAGATAAGAATATTGAAAAAGTGAAACTAAAACTTGAAAAAGAAGATATTATTATACAAGCTACTAAGAAGGGATACTGGAAACTAACAGATCATGGTATTAAATTACTCAATGAAGATAATAGTCATAAAGTTGAAGTTCCAATTGAAGTTAAAAAAAATGATAATATAAATCCTATTGATACATTTAAAAAGTCATATCATGATATTAAGAATTCATTTGATAAACAATTACTTGATAAAATTACATCATGTTCACCTGAGTTTTTTGAAAATCTTGTACTTGATTTACTACTCAAAGAAGATAAGATTGATGGATTAAAACCAATAGATGGTTATGTTACACCTTTATCACGAGATGGTGGTATTGATGGTAAAATTTATTTTGATGGTTTAAAATTCCCTATGTGTTTTCAGGCAAAACGTTATCAGATAAAAAGTAATGTTCAAAGACCTGAAATTCAGAGTTTTATTGGAGCTCTAAGAGATTATGAAAATAGAACTAATGAAGAAACCTTCAAAGGTATATTTGTTACAACATCAGACTTTTCAACCGGTGCAAAAGAAACTGCAAAATCCAATGATATTATCCTAAAAAATGGTGACGATATTGTAAAATTAATGAAAAAACACAAAGTTGGAATTAAGAAAGAAACATATAAAGTAGATCTTATTGATGATAAATACTTTGAAGAATAATCCCATTAATGAAAACTATTTTAAGAGTTGATTAAGCTATGAATAAGAATTCAAAAATTATAATAGGTATCATAGTTGTTATCTGTGTTGTTCTTACAGCTGGTGTGCTTTATGGTTATGTTGGATCTTCAAGCTTCTATGCTAACATGGCAAATATATCAGCTGAGGAGAAGTTAGCATATATTTCAGTAGATGATGCTGTAAGTGAAAATGTTACAAATCCTGTTGATATAATAGAAGAAGAAAATGATTATATTATCTCACTTAATGAATCTATCAAAAAACTTGATGGTAGTAAGTGGATGATTCAAAATGAAACAATAAAGCAATACATTGATCTTGAAATTACACAACGTCAAAATCAGATAAAGCTTTGTAAAGACATTATAGAATTAAACAATATAAAACAGGAATATAATGCTGATCACTTTGGATATGGACAATATAAACTACAAGTTGATACAGCAATGGATAAAATTAATGAAACTAAAAAATCAGTTGATACAACTAAAGATATGAAAAAACAATTACTAAATGCACATAGTGACATTAAAAGTCAACTAAAAAGTGCAGGTGTTGATGTATAATGAAGAAAAACATTAAAATTCTTGCAATACTTCTAGTTATTATTATAATCCCTGTAGCATATTATGGAATAACAACAGCTATGAACAACATGGAACAGGAGAACTTCTATAATACAATAAAAAATGTAAGTGATAATGAAAATATAACAGATAAACCTATATCCCAATACATAGAAGATGATAAACTTAATACAACAAGACTAATAGAACTTGAAGTTGAAAATTCAAAAACACTCAATACATCTATCGCAACACTGAAAGAACTTAATAAATCACTTCGTAATGAAACTCTAAAAGAATATGTAAATATTGAAATTATACGTATGGAAAATGAAGTTGAAAGTTCTGATGCTCTTATAAAATTTGCACAAAAAGCAAGAGATTACTATGATGGTAAATTAGGTGCAAATGAAATGTTATCATATCTAGATAATCATAAAAAACAGACAGATAAGATAGATACTAGAGTTGATGATGCTAAAACTGATGCTATGGAGTTTCTAACAGCACATCCTGATATAAAAGAGAAATTTGATGAACTGAAAATTGATGAAGACTTTATGATACTGGAATTTGGTCCTAAATCTAAGAAGAATTAAAGTGGTGAATATATTATGCGACAAAAATATAAGATTCTTATTATTGTATTAATTGTTATATTGATTCCTGCAGGATTTTATGGATTAATGACACTTATGAATAATATGGAGCAGGAGAACTTCTATAATACAATTAAAAATGTTAGTGATAATGAAAATATTACAGATGGTCCTATATCTGAAACTATTATGGATAAGAATTTAAATATTACAAAAGCTATTGATGCTGAAGTTGGCAATTCAAAGACTCTTAATAGTTCAATTGCAACACTTAAAGAACTTAATGAATCACTTCGCAATGATACACTAAAGGAGTATGTGAACATTGAAATTAGGCGTATGCAAGAGGAAGTTAAAGTTGCAGATAAAGTTATAAAGTATGCATATGAACTTAGAGATTATAATAATGGTAAGATAAGTTCATCTGAGATGTTATCATATTATAATCAGTATGAAAAAGATATTGCTAAACTTGGAACTCGTGTTGATGATGCAAAAACTGATGCTATGGAGTTTTTAACAGCACATCCTGATATGAAAGAGAAGTTTGATGAACTAGGAATTGATGAGGATTTCATGATTCTTGAACAAGGTCCTAAATCTAGCAAAACATAACCACCCCTATACTTTTTTTTATACTTTTTTTATCATGATTATTTTAAGATTTAGTTTAGGTTTTTCTAGTAAATTTAAATTTAGTGTTGTATTTTTTTATTTAAATTTAACTTTAAGGGCTTAAATAATAATATATAGAGTTATAAAATATTATTATAGTTAAAACTAAAATATGAAAAAATAAATTTTTAGAAAAAATGAAAAACTTTTTTAATTAAATTATAGGATGTATGATATTTTGTATAATATGGGAGCATCAACCAAACCTGGATATGATATTGCAAATAAAAGTCGTGAAATTATTAAAGAATTAATTGATGATCAAACTAAAGATCTTACATATGAAGAACGTGACATTGTTGAACGTGTTGTTCATTCAACAGCAGATCCTGAATATGCAAAGCTTGTTAAAATTTCACCTGACTTTGTTGACACAGCACTTAAATGCTTTGATGATGGTAAAGATATATTAACTGATATTAACATGGTAAAATCTGGAATTACAAGATATGAAGGAGATGTAATGTGTTATATTCGTGATGAACGTGCTGTTAAACTTGCAAAAAAAGAGGAAATTACACGTTCTGCAGCTGCTATGAGAGTTGCAGCTGAGGATGGATTTAGTGGTGTTGTTGCAATTGGTAATGCACCTACTGCATTATTTGAAGTTATGGATCTTGTAGAAGAAGGTATTATGGATGCTAAAGCTGTTGTTGGTGTACCTGTTGGATTTGTTGGAGCTGCTGATTCTAAAGAAGCTCTTAGTTTAACTGAAATTCCACATGTTATAACAACAGGTCCTAAAGGTGGAACACCTATTGCTGTTGCTGTAATTAACTCACTTCTTAACATAAGAAAATAGATACACTTAAACACCCCTTCTTTTTTACTTTTTTAAAAGAAAATAAATAAAAATAAATTTTTATAGGAATTAGATAATTATGAATAATGATATATCAAAGAAATTATATGAAGAATCTGTTAACTACCTTCCTGGTGGTGTAAATTCACCTGTACGTGCATATAAGCCTTACCCATTTTTTGCAACTAAAGCTAAAGATTCAAAACTTTATGATGTAGATGGTAATGAATACATAGACTACTGTCTTGGATATGGTCCTATTATCTTTGGTCATGCAAATGATGATATTGTTGCAGATTCAATTGAACAACTTAAACTTGGAACAGATTATGGTGTTCCATCTGAAAAAGAATTACTTCTTGCAAAAGAAGTTGTTAAACGTGTACCATGTGCAGAGATGGTAAGATTTACAAACTCTGGTACTGAAGCTACAATGAGTGCTATTAGACTTGCACGTGGTGTAACTGGTCGTAAGAAAATTATTAAATTTGAAGGAGCATATCATGGAGCTCACGATGCAGTACTTGTAAAATCAGGTTCTGGAGCTGCAGGTCAGCCAGATTCTCCTGGTGTTCCTGAGGAAGCTACACGTAACACAATTCTTGTTCCATACAATGATGTTGATGCTCTTAAAGCTACAATTGAAGATCATAAAGATGAAATTGCATGTGTTATTGTTGAACCTGTAATGGGTAACATTGGATGTGTACCTCCTAAAGATGGATATCTTCAATTTATGCGTGAAATTACAGAAGAAAACGACATTATCTTAATATTTGATGAGGTTATCACAGGTTTCCGTCTAAGTTATGGTGGAGCACAAGAGTATTTTGGCATTACACCTGATCTTGCAACATTTGGTAAAATTGTTGGTGGAGGATTCCCAATTGGTGCTATTGCAGGTCCTGTTGAACTTATGAGTCAATTTACACCTAGTGGTAAAATCTACCAGGCTGGTACATTTAGTGGAAATCCAATGTCTATTAATGGTGGACTTTCTGCATTTAAAGTACTAGATAAAGATGCATATAAACAACTTGGAAATACTGGTGATTACTTACGTAGTGGTATTGCTGATATTCTTGATAGACTTGACTTCAACTACCAGATAAATGGTGTTGAATCAATGACTCAGGTATACTTTACAGATAAAGAAGTATATGATTATGAAACAGCACAAACATCAGATCTTGAAGGATTCCTCAAATACTTCCACACATTACTTGAAAATGGTGTATTTGTTGCTCCATCACAGTATGAATGTGCATTCCTTTCAATTAAACATACAAAAGAAGATATTGACAATACTCTTGCAGCAATTGAAGTTGCACTTAAAAACTTATAGAATTGAATTTAAAATTACACAGATAAAATACCCTTCCCCACCCCATTTTTTTTTATCTTAAATATTTTTTTTATAAAATAATTATACTTATTAACTTTAATATTTAGAAATTATATAAGAATACGAACTACCATAAATTAGAAAAATTGGTAGTTAAATTATAAATTTAGGGAATTAATAATTATGAAAATTGCAATTGGTCTTGGTGAAAATAAAAATGTAGTTGAAGCTATTGAAAGATTTCCATTTGATGATATAGTTATTGCAAAGACAAATAAAGAACTTCTAGACTATATTGAAGATCCAACAGTTGATGGTGTTATACGTGGATCTCTTGAATCAAATATTATTAAGGATTTAAGATGTAAATATCCACACATATTCAGGGCATCTGTTCTTCAAAAAGATGGACATGTATTTCTTCTAACACCTGTAGGAATTGATGAATGTGACACAAAAAAGGCAAAACGTGTTATAATTGAAGAATCAGCAAAAGTTATTGAAATGATGGGAATTGAGCCTAAGATTGCATTAATATCAGGTGGACGAAGACAAGATAAAGGACGAAGTAGTAAGATTGATCAGTCAATTGATGAATGTGAAGAGCTAACACATGAATTTGAAGATAAATATGATATTAAACACTACTATATTCTAATTGAAGAGGCAATAAAAGATCAGGCAAATATTATTATTGCACCAGATGGTATTATTGGAAATATAATCTTTAGAAGTCTTGTTCTTGTATCTGGAATTACAAGTTATGGAGCATTAACTCTTAGACAGCCAAACTTATTTATTGACACATCACGTTCACAAACAACACAGGGATATGTTAATGCTATTGAACTTATAAGTCATCTTATTGATAGTAAGAATAAATAAGAAAAATACATATTAATTTAAAATTATATAACTATTAGATATGTTAAATTTTTAAAGGGAATTTTGAGAATATGAGATTATTACAGCCACTATACTCCTTATATGAATGGTATATAACACGAAATCTTGATGCATCTAAGATGCCTAATCATGTTGCTATTATTATGGATGGTAATAGACGCTATTCTAAACTTCAGGGAAATATGAAAGTTATTGAAGGTCATAAAAGAGGAGTTAATACACTAGAAAACGTACTTGAATGGTGCGTTGATCTTGGAATTGACATAGTTACAGTTTATGCTTTTTCTACTGAAAACTTTAATAGAGAAGAAAATGAAGTTCATGATTTAATGGATCTTTTCTCTGAAACATTTAGAAATATAAGTGAAAATAAGAAGATTCATAAAAATGAGGTACGTATTAATGCTGTAGGTAAACTTGAAATGTTTCCAGAAGATGTACGTGAAGCAATTACAATTGCAGAGAATGCAACAAGTAAATATCAGAAACGATTAATTAACATAGCATTAGGATATGATGGTCGTGCTGAAATTGTAGATGCATTTAAAAAGATTGCAACAGATGTTCGTGATGGAAAAATAGAACCTGAAGATATAGATGAAGATATGATAAATGATAACCTCTACACAGCAGGTCTTGAAGATCCAAACCTTGTAATACGTACAAGTGGAGAAGAACGTCTTAGTGGATTTCTTCTATGGCAATCATCATATTCAGAGTTATACTTCACAGACAGCCTATGGCCAGAACTACGTAAGGTAGACTTCCTACGTGCAATACGTTCATATACACAAAGAGATAGAAGATTTGGAAAATAAAATAAAATAAAAAAAAATAAATTGGTGATAATAAAATGATTGATGTACACTGCCACCTAAATTGTCGCAACTTCGATGACAAACGTGACGAACTTATAGAAAATACACAAAAAAGATTCAAATACGTAATAGATTCAGGAGCTTCATATAAAAGCAATCCTAAATCACTAGCACTAAGTGAAAAATACGACCTAATAAAAACAACAATGGGATATCACCCAGAATATGCAGGATGTGATGATGAAGAAACAATCAAAAAAACAGAAAAACAGATTGAAGAAAACATTGACAACATCCAAGCAATAGGAGAAATAGGACTAGACTTTTCACAAAAGCGAAGTGAAGATGAACTAAAACGTCAACACAGAGTATTTGAAGACTTACTTAACATGGCAGAAGAATATGATGTACCAGTAGTTCTTCATGTACGTGATGCAGAATCACATGCTCTTGAAATAATAAAAAAACACACAAATCTTCCAGATGTAGTTTTCCACTGCTTTAGTGGATCAAAACAAACAGCAATAGATGCAGTAGATTGTGGATACTACATATCATTTGCAACAAATGTACTACATTCAAAAAATCATAAAAAAAATATCAAAGCAACACCACTTGAAAACATACTAACAGAAACTGACAGTCCATATCTTTCACCACAAAGAGGAGAAGACAACCAGCCACTAAATATTGTTGAAACAATTAAGAAAATTGAAAGATATAAACAAATAGACTTTGATGAAATTGAAAAACAAACAGAAAAAAATGCAATAAAAGTATTTAACTTATAAAACTAAAGGGGAGATGGATTTTCATATGGATGATATGCTAAAATTATATGTAGAAAAAAGAAGTCAATATGAAGAAAAGATACAAGGTGATCTTCTAAAAATAGAAGAAGCAGTATCAGGCATTACAAAAGTTGGCGACTATTTTAGTGTAGGCTATGATGAGATGATCATAACAATTAAAGCAATAGAAATTGATGGAGAAAAACACCTAGGTGTATATACAGATAAAAATCCTACACTAGTACCATTTTGTGAACTTACACTTCTTGAACATCCAGACTTAATACTTTGGATTATTCAAAATACAAAACTAATAGAAGATGCATTTCGTGAAGTTCTAATAAATGTTGTAAGAAATGGTGAAAATATCATCAATACCCTACGTCAACTTAACCTTAACTATGAATGATTACTATGAAGCCATATGTTTATCTTAATGCTGCAATGACAGCAGATGGTAAGATTGCAACAAAAGATTCATCACTTAAAATATCAGGTGAGGATGATCTTATACGTGTACATCAGATACGAAAAGATGTAGATGCAATAATGGTTGGAATTAACACAGTAATTATTGATGATCCAAAACTTACAATACATAAAATTGATGCAGAAAAATCAGACAATCCAATACGTGTTATAATTGACTCAAATGGTCGAATACCACCAACATCACGTCTTTTAAATGATGATGCAGCAAAAACCATAGTTGTAATAGCAGAAGATGCACCACAAGAAAATATAGAAAAACTAGAAGGTATATGTGATATTATCATTGCAGGTAAAGGTCATGTCAACTTAAAAGTTGCACTTGAAATATTATATGAAAAATATAATGTTAAGTCAATTCTTCTTGAGGGTGGATCTACTCTTAATTTTTCAATGTTTAAAGAACACCTAATAGATAAGCTATCAATATGTATAGGATCTAAGATTCTTGGTGGGTGTGAGTCAAAAACTCTTGTTGATGGTGAAGGATTTAATGCAAGTGAATGTGTTGATCTTAAAATATCAGATGTTAAAAAAATAGATGATGATATTTTAATTGAATATGATGTAGTTTACTAAAAAAAATAATAGTTAAGATTGTGAAAATTCACACAATCTCTCATTTTTTCTTACTTTTTTTTATAATTTAATTCCATGTTTTTTAAGTACTTTTTCAGGATTTGTTTTTAGAACATCAACTACTTTATCTTCTGGAATTCCTGCACCAAGTGCTACTCTTTCTGCAAGTTTATAGTCGATAAGATCTCCTGGTGCATGTGTATCTGTATCTACTACGAGGTTTGCTCCAAGTTCTAATCCTAATTCTGCAACATGTCCATTTCCAAGACAGTGTCCGCCACGATAACTTATCTCAAGTGATACATCGTTATCTATTGCCATTTGTACTTCTTCTTCTGTTATAAGTCCTGGATGTCCAATAATATCTACAGATGGTGATTGTGCTGCCATCATGTTTGTTCCAGGTTTTACTGGTTCTACTATTGTTTCACCGTGTACTACTACAATTTCAGCACCAAAGCTTCTTGCCTTATTTGCAAGTTTATCAATTACTTCAATTGGAGTGTGTGTTATTTCAACACCTGGTATTACTTCAATATCCCAGTTGTCACGTATATCATTTACTGCTTCTGCTATTTTTCCTGCAACTTCTATATTTGATGCATCTACATGGTCTGTTATTGCTATTGCTTTGTGTCCTAGCACATCTGCTCGTCTTACAAGTTCTGATGGTAATAATTCTCCGTCACTAAATAAACTGTGTGTATGTAAATCTATTCTCTTATTTTCAGACATTTTAAATTAAGCTCTCCTGTGAATGTATGGTATTATATATTTATTTTTTAATATAATAAGATTTTATGAATAAGTTAGTATATAAATAGTTATTATGATTAAAGAACTTAAAGTTTTCATACCCGCAAATATTACAGGCTTTTTTGAAATTATTGATGATCCTAACCCAGCCCTTAAGGGATCAAAGGGTGCAGGTATTACACTCGATAGTGGTGTAACTACACATACTAAAATAAAAGATGGATGTGGTCGTGTTTGTATTTCAACTAATGGTGAGATTAATGATCTTAATACTGTTACATCTGCTGCTGTTGATATTATATGTGAGAAATTTAATGTTGATTTGTCATGTTATGATATTTTAATTGAACATGTGCATGATTTTCCAATTAGTGCTGGTTTTGGTAGTAGTGCTGGTTTTGCTCTTGGTGTTAGTTTTACACTTCCAAAGCTTCTTGGTATTAATCTTTCATATAATCAGGCAGGGGAGATTGCTCATCTTGCAGAAATTAGACTTTCATCTGGTCTTGGTGATGTTATTGCATCTCTTAATGGTGGATGTGTTATGCGCTTAAAGCCTGGATCACCTGTTAATGGTATAATTGATAAAATTCCAACCACTCAACCTATATATGTTATATCAAAAACTATTGGTTTACTTCAAACAGGTGATATTATTGATGATCCAGTTTATAAAAAATGTATTAATGAAAATGCAAGCCATTTACTTAACTGTCTAATTAAAGATCCTTGTATTGAAAATTATATTAAATTATCAAGAAGATTTGCTGAAAACACAAAACTAATAACACCACAACTGCATGAAATTCTTGAAATAATGGATGATGAAACAATAGGCTCATCAATGGCAATGCTTGGAAATACTGCATATGCACTATCATATACACCAGACATATCAATTGAGGACTGCCATATAACAACACTAAATACAACAGGAATCAAATATCTCTAAAAAAAAATAATTATAAAAAAAAAGTTTTGGTGGGGATGTATAAGGATTAATTTATAAAAGGGAAAGAGTTTAATATATATTTAAACTTTTTTAACATCTTCAATACAATAAATAATTCCTTTTTCTTCAAGTCTTGATGTTACCCTATTTGTCATTTTTCCCACAGCAAATACAAGTACTCTTAAACCTTTTTCAGCAGCACTACATGTAGCTTCTGCTGTTGCAAATTCAAAGTCAGGGTAAACATTTAAGTGGTTTGTAATAGCTCTAGCACTTGTACCTAGAACTCCAATTCTATCGAATTCCTGGCTGTATATTTCTTCTATTTTTTCCATATCACATGCACGTGATCCACCTTCTGCAATAGGAGGTATTTTTACAATAACTACATCTTTAGGAACAAGGTCAATTTCTCCACCAAGGTTGATGAGTGTTACATCTTCCCCTTCAAGTACATCATTAAATACTTCAGCATATGCATTAGATTTATCTTCAGTATCAGCATATAAGATACCATCTTCCATATTTAACCATACCTGTTCACCTTGATGTAAATCTTCTGCTGCTATTGCAGGCCAGATGGATTTATAACCATTCATTGTAGCTAGTACCATGTCAGAGTAGGATTTAAGATTTACAGCTTCAGTTTTTACTTTATCGATACCATATTTTGTTATTTTATATCTGTAGTTTGAACTACCAGTTTCTACATAACCTTCTTTAACTAAAGCTTTAATATTTTCTGAAACAGCCTGTACTGTTATTCCAAGCTCATCAGCAATATCTTTCTGTTTTAAGTGAGGCTCTTGTTGTGCAATTTTTGCAAGTATTTGAAATTTAGTAAATTCCCCTTTATTTTTAAAAATTCTCATAATTTTATTCCTCTGCCTTTTAATTGTTTGGTCATAAACTCTAAAATAATTTCCTTAATATCATAATATATTGAAAAAATTAATTCTTGAAATTATAAGTCTCTAGTAATTATTTATAAGTATAATTTTATTTAAATATTTACAAAAATAAGAAGATTTATTCAACTCAAATAGAAAATTTTAGTCATAATATATATACTTATTTCTTTAAATTAAAAAAAAATAAAAAAAAATAATTAAATTACTTTTACTGTATCATTAAGTAAACTAATAAATTTTTCTATATTATCCTCTGGTATGTATGCACCACATGCAACACTGTGACCTCCACCAGATCCACCACATTTCTGTGCAACTTTTGAGACAATATTACCATAATGAGTATTATCAACATATGAAAGAAGCTTTGAACATCTAAGAGATACCTTATATGATGGATTTTCATCATCAGTATGAGTGTAGGCAACCATAGGTTTTTGCCAATCATACTGTCCAATTAACATTCCACAAATTGTTCCAACAACATTTGCACGAATATCTCCACCATCAAAGAATTGGATATTGTCAAGAATTTCAACATCACGAGCTCCACTATTAAAACTACCCATAGTCTGTGCAATATACCTTTTATGTGCCTTTGTAACATCATCAAGTTCACCCATAACAGATATACGATCCTTTATTGCCATCATACCAAGATGATACTTCTTATTTCGTCCACATGCATTAACAGCTGATGAATACTCTGATGCATCACGAAAAGTTGTATGGAAAGGTTCATTTGGAAATTCATAGTATTCACCCATCAAAAGCTTTGGAACATGCACAGTATACTTACTTGGAACAGTTCTTGAAAGCATACTTGTTAGTTTTCTAAATAATACTCCTTTTTCATCAAATGTAAGATCACAAAGATTTCTATTACATCCAAAATCATCTTGTACTGGAATTCCAAGATCATTAAGGAAATATATAGCCTCATTTTTATCCCCTGTAAATGGAAGTTTTACATCATTAAAATATGATAAAGCAACAAAAAGTGGTCTTGTTTGACGTCCATAGAGTATTAAGTCATTATCATAATCTACAGCTCCAATAGATGCAGCATCAGAAAGTATTTCACGATTTACTTCACATAACTTTCCATTATTGCGTGTATTTTGTACATCACCGATAGCACTTAAAATTCCCATCCAGCTAAGATCATTATATCCAAATTCACGTGCAAAAAGATATGAAAGACCTCCACCTGAAACTGTGTATGATCCATCAAGTCCATAGTTACAAGGATTTATCTCAATTAAAGTAGCACCACAATCTAGTTGATATCCTACTTTGCGTATTGATGGGTGATGATCAAGTATAATAACTGTTTGATTTGAATTTGAAACAACATTTGAAATATCCTGTCCTGATCCTAGATCTGAAAATAGTGCAATTTCACTATCACATCTTATTGATTCAACTGTATTAATTTCACGAAATTCAATATCATAGTCAATTTCAAGTCTGTCAAGAACTGTTGTAAGAATACTTCCTGCTGTTATTCCATCACAATCTGTGTGTGTATAGACTGTAACATTTTCAGCATCTAGAAGTTTATCTTTAGCTTTTTTAAATAGCATATTCATTTGACTTGTTGCATTTATATATTCTGTCGAATCGTTACTTAGTATATTCAATTTTAAAACTCCAAAAAATAAATAATATATTTTAATTTTCTAAAAAAAATAAGAAAAAAGGTTAAAGTTGTGGGAGTTTAGTTTTCTCGTGATTTATTAATATTTCTAGCAATTACACGAAGAAGTTCAAGTTTTGTTCTTTTATCTTGACTTACAACAACACGTCCTGATCTTTCCCACCATGATCCAGGATATGCTTTACTATGATCTACATTATAGCTTATTCTAAGTTTTTTTAGTGCTTGTGTTATTTCACGAATTTTAGGTTCACTTACTGCTTCATCAAGTGAGATCTTACGACCTTCACTGCGTGTATGTTCTGCATCTATATATACAGGCCAAATTATTGTTTCCATCTTAATGTCACCCTTAGTTTATATTTTTAACTACTGCATCTATCATATCTTTTGTTGTATATTTATCAGGTTCAATATATTTAACATCTACATCTTTAAGTACTTGTCCTGTTATTGGACCTATTGATGCAACTGTAATATTTTCACTTAGTGATGTGATTAATTTATCATAGATTCCATCATCCATTTCCTTTGCAACACTAAAGAGATTACTTACAGTTAAAGGACTTGTAAATGTTATAATGTCAACTTTTGAATCTATTATATCACATACTAACTTTTTAATATCTGTTGTATCATCTGGTATTGCAGATGTATATGCTTCTGCAATAAATACATTAGCACCAAATTCCTTTAGTGTATCTGGTAGAACTTTACGTGCACTTAATGTACGTGGAAGTGCAATTTTCATACCTTTTATGTCAAGCTTGCTAAATTCTTCAATTAAACCTTCAGCTGTGAACACATCAGGTATCATATCACATGTTATATTATATTCATTTAGAATTTCCTCAGTTTTAATTCCTATTGCTGCAACTTTAGCTGGTATTGTGTCTTTATCATACACATCAAAGAATGATTTTACACCAGCAGGTGATGTAAATATGATCCAATCAAATGTTTCAATATTTTCTGCAATATATACTAGTTCATCAGATTTTACATATTTTAATTCAAGTGTTGGAACAACAACAGCATCTCCACCATAATCTTTGATGATATCAACAAGTGCTTGTGCTCTGTGAATTGGACGTGTAACTACTACTTTTTTATCCTTAAGAGTTAACATTATTCTAGTTTACTCCTTAGTTTTTGACTTTCAAGGTAAATATTTACAACTTCTCCAATAATTACAAGTGCTGGTGGGTTAATTTTTTTCTCTACAATATCACCAAGTGTACCTGTGATAACTCTCTGTTCTGGAAGTGTTCCATTTTCAATTACACATACAGGTGTTTCAGGTGATCTGTATTCAAGTATTTTTGGAACATATTTTTTAAGAAGTCCTACACCCATAAATACAACGAGTGTATCTGCTGTATAATCCCAGTTTACTTGTTTTTCTGATTTTTCAGGATCTTCGTGTCCTGTAATTAATGTAAGACTTGTTGATACTGCACGGTGTGTAAGTGGTAATCCTATCATTGCAGATGATCCAAGTGCTGAGTTAATACCAGGTACAACTTGTACATCAATACCTTCTTCTAGTAGTGCAAGTTCTTCTTCTCCTCCACGACCAAAGATAAATGGATCTCCACCTTTAAGACGTACTACAATATCGTGTTGTTTACCTTCTTCAATTAATAATTGATTTATTTCAGGCTGTTTTCTGTAGTGTTCTCCTGCTCTTTTACCAACAAATATTAGTTTTGCATCATCAGGTGCATATTCTAATAATTCATCGTTTGCAAGACTATCATAAAGTACTACTTCTGCTTTCTTTAATATGTTAATTGCTTTGAGTGTTATTAATTCAGGATCTCCAGGTCCTGCTCCTAACATGTATACTGTCATAATTATTCACTTTAATTTTATTTTATTTTAATATTATAATTTATCTTTGTTAGTTTTAATTATTAAAAAATTTGTCAAATTTATGTGAAATAAACTCCAAAATAAGTAAAATATGCTTTAAAAAGTTAAAAAAAATTAGTGAAGGTGAGGTATTAGGATGTGGAAATATTAATATTTACACTTAATCCATGAAGCTTTCAAAGAATTTAAGACCATCAACTGATCTGAGTAACTCTTCTACTGCACGTTCAGGGTGTGGCATTACAGCTACAACATTTCCTTCCTTATTACATACACCTGTGATGTTATCCATTGATCCATTAGGATTTTCATCAGAAAATGCAAGTACAATCTGGTCATCATCATATAGTTGCTCAATATCATCTGTGTAGAATCTTCCTTCTTTATGTGCAATTGGAAGATCTATGATGTCATCTTTTTTATATAATTTTGTAAATGGAGTTCTTGTTGTTTTAACTTGTAATTTCATGTTTTCACAAATGAATTTTGCATTTTCATTTTCAATAAATACACCAGGTACAAGGTCAATTTCACCAAGAATCTGTGCACCATTACAAATACCAAGTACAGGATTTCCTTCTTTTGCAAAGTCTTTAATTGCATCAATAATTGGAGTGTTACCAGCAATAGCACCTGCTCTTAGATAATCCCCATATGAAAATCCACCAGGAATTATCACAACATCAATATCTGATAAGTCCTTTCTATTCCAGTTAATATATTCAGATTTTGCTCCTACAAGATTTACTGCATATTCAATGTCACGATCACAGTTTGTTCCAGGAAATCTGATTATACCAACATTTACATCTTTATCTGTCAATATTATTCCTCACATACAGTTATTTCATAATCATGTATTACAGGGTTACATAATAGTTTTTGACACATTTCATCAACTTGTGCTTCTACATCTTCTTTACTTTCTGCATCCATCTTAAATTTGATGATATTGCTAGTTTGTGCATCATATACATCAAAGTTTAATAATGCTAATGCTTTTTGAATTGTAGATGCTTCTGGATTTAACATTCCTTTTTTTAGACTTGTTTTTACTTCAACTAAATAACTCATATTAATTACTTCCCAAATTTCATATTTTGTAAAAAAAATTATATTAAAAAAAAATAGAATTAAAAAGAAAAAATTCTAGATTCTTATAAATCTAGTTTTTCAACGTTCCATTTTTCTTTTTCTTCATCAGTTAATACTAAGTTAACTACTACATGGTATGCATCTACTACTCCTTCTTCTCCTTTTCTGAAGATATCTTTATCGAAGTTTTCATAGGTTTCAGCATCCCATAATCTTGTTGTATCAGGACTTATTTCATCACCTAATACGATGTTTCCTTCTTTGTCGAATCCAAATTCAATTTTGAAGTCTACAAGAATTAATCCTCTTTCTTTAAGGAAGTTGGATAGTATTTCATTTATTTTTAATGTAATTCTACGGATTTCAGCTAATTGTTCTTCTGTTGCAATTTTTAATGCTATGATGATACTATCATTTAACATTGGATCATGATATACATCATTTTTATAATCAAATTGTAATACAGGTGGTTGTAATTCCTGATTTTTGTGGAAAGGATATTTTCTAAGAAGACTTCCTGTTGCAATATTACGACAAATTACTTCAAGTGGAATCATATCAAGTGATTTAGATATCATTTCATCTTCATTAACTAACTTTACATACTGAGTTAAAATACCCTCTTCTTCTAAAATTTTGAAAAATTTAGCAGAAATTAAAGCATTGTATGCTCCTTTTTTGCTTAAAGTATCTTTTTTACCACCATCAAGTGCAGTAATATCATCTCTGAACTTGATTAATACTTCGTCATCATTTTCTATTTTATAAACGTTTTTAGCTTTTCCTGTGTATAGTAACTCTTTTTTTATTTCAGTCATATTAAATACCACAATATTATTTTTTCATCAAAATATATTTTAAGATAAAATAATAATTTAATTTTATTATAATATAATATATGTTTATGATAAGTATTATAATATATGAATTAAATATAGTATAATTAATATAGAAATGAAATAAATAAGAATAATTATTAATTATTTATTACTATAAAATTCCCAGGTGATTAGATAATGTGTGGAATAGTCGGATGTGTATTAAATAAAACAGCAGCCCCTACCTTACTTAATTCAATAAGGAAATTAGAATACAGAGGTTATGATTCAGTAGGAATATCAACAGTTACAGACACTATCAATATAAAAAAGGGTAGTGGAAAGATAAATGAAGTAGATTCAAGAATTAATCTTACAGACCTAGAAGGAACTACTGGAATTGCTCATGTAAGATGGGCAACACATGGAAACCCAACAGAGGAAAATGCACACCCACACAATGACTGCGAAGATAAAATTAGTGTTGTACATAATGGAATAATTGAAAACTATAAACAATTACGTCAAGAACTAATAGATGAAGGACATGAATTTAAGTCAATGACAGATACAGAAGTAATACCACATCTAATTGAAAAATATATGAAAGATGGATGTGATCTTCTTTGTGCAGTACAAAAAACAGTAAAAAGACTTGAAGGATCATATGCAATAGCTGCAATATCAACAAGTGAACCAGATAGAATTGTTGGAGCAAGAAATGAAAGTCCACTAATAATTGGAGTTTCAGAAGATGGTAACTATCTTGCATCTGATGTTCCTGCAATTCTTAATGAAACAAATCAAATCATATATCTTGAAGATAAAGAACTTATTGTTGTTGAAAATGATAATGTTGAAGTTCTAGATTATGATTTAAATAAGATAGAAAAAGAAGTTACAACAATTACATGGGATCCTGAAATGGCAGAAAAATGTGGTTATGATCATTTCATGATAAAAGAAATCTATGAAGAACCACAAGTTATTAAAGACACATTATCTGAATCAGAATCTATACATGAAATTGTTAAGAAATTTAAGAAATTCAATAGAATCTGCTTTGTTGCATGTGGAACATCATATCATGCATCACTTGTTGGTGAATACTTAATTGAATCTCAAATAGGAATACCAACTGAGGTAATTCTTGCATCTGAATTTGAATACTTCCAGAAAACAACAGATGATCATACACTAGTAATTTTCCTAACACAATCAGGAGAAACAGCAGATACAATTAAAGCACTTAAAATTGCAAAACAGAAATCTGAAACTCTTGCTATTGTAAATGTTGTTGGAAGTTCAATAACACGTGAAGCAGATCATGTAATATATACAAGAGCAGGACCTGAAATAAGTGTTGCTGCAACAAAAACATATATTAGTCAACTTATATGTATCTATCTTCTTGTTGCATATCTTGGTGAAAATCAGGAAATTCTTGATAAACTTGAAAAAATCCCAGAATATGCAGAAGAACTTCTTAAAGATGAAGATAAAATACATACAATTGCAAAAAAATATAAAGATGCAAAAGACTTCTTCTATATAGGTCGTGGATTTAACTATCCTACAGCACTTGAAGGAGCTCTTAAACTTAAAGAGATTACATATATTCATGGTGAAGGTTATCCAGCTGGAGAACTTAAACATGGACCTTTAGCTCTTATTGATAAAAACATTCCTGTTGTTGGAATTCTTCCACCAGGACCAAGTTATATGAAGACATACAATAACCTTGAAGAGATCAGAGCACGTGGAGCTGACATGATAATTCTTGGATCTAAAGATGATCAAATGATATCTGAAATTGAAGATAAGATTTTATTTGACCCTGAAATTGATGAAATTATCGCACCACTACTTTACATCATAAACTTACAACTACTATCATATCATATAAGTGTAGAAAAAGGAATTGACCCAGATAAGCCTAAAAACTTGGCAAAATCTGTAACAGTAGAATAGAATAAAAATAAAATAATATAATAAAGTAAATCATTTAGGTGGTTTTATTGAAGGATAAACTTAAAGGAAAAGTCCTTATTGTCCTAATAGTAGCACTAAATGCAATGCTTCTAGGCTGTGTTTGTGGTATGACAAATATTGTTGAAAAAAGCAGCAATATAATACAACCAATATCATTAACTGATGAAAATAATAAAACAAACATAACAAATCATAGTAGTGTTGAAACAAACAACATGACACATACAAATTTAACTAAAACAAATACAACTAACATAACACAAAACAACACTACAACAAATAATACAAACAATACAACAACAAACAACACCAACACAACAAATAATACACATAACAATATTATTGAAGAAATTCTTAATAGAAATCTTACAATAGTAGAAAATAATACAACACAAATTATACCAGAAAGCACACAAGAAGATGTAAATGATACCTACTTTAACTAGAACTCAAACGGACTTTAAAAAAAAATATAACAAATACTTCCCCCCCCCTTTTTTATAACTTTAGAGATAAATCTTATTTAAATTATAAAAAATAAATTTATATCTATACATAAAATAAAAATTAAAATGAGGTAAAAATAGAATGTTTAAAACAACAATTACACCACGTATTGGAGATACAGACGGATTAAGACATATAAATAACACAGTACTACCTATATGGTTTGAAACAGCACGTAATCCTATATTTGAAATCTTTGTTCCAAACTATGAATTAACATATAAAAAATGGAATCTTATAATGGTACGTACAGAATTTAACTACTTCGACCAGATATACTTTGGATATGACGTTGAAATAAGAACATATGTAACAAAAATAGGAAATTCCTCATTTACAGTTCATCATGAAGCATGGCAAAATGGAACACTAAGAGCAGATGGAAAAGCAATAATGGTATACTTTGACTTTATAAAACAAGAAAGCATAACAATACCAGAAAACATCAGAGAAGAACTTAAAAAACACCTAGTTTCACTTGATGACCTAGAAAAAGAAAATAAAAAGGAAATGAAAGAAAATGAAAAGAAAGTTGATGAATTAGATTATATTAACTCTGATTTATAATTAAAACATCAACTCTCCTCTCCCCTAATTTTTTTTATGAATACTGATTTTTTTTACATCTGATTTGACATTATGAAATTCATAATATCCTCAGGTGATGAACGATTTACAACAGATAAGTATGGATCATCAGATTTCTGGCGTATAATAAGAATATCTGAAACATTACCCTCCATGATACTAATATCTTTTCCAAGAATTTTAAATCCATTAATTGTTGCCATTTTAAGTATGTCATGTGCTGTTATCTTATTTTTATATGCTCCTCTTGATGATTTAAGTGCATATTCCATTTCACGAAACATGTCAGGGGAGTTAAACATTACATTATCACTTCCAAGTGCAACATCAATACCTTCCTCATTATATGCTGCAATTGGTGGCATACCAGATGAGAGCATTCCATTTGATCTTGGACATGATACAACTGTTGCAGCTGAAGCTGAGAGAAGATCAAGATCTGTAAGTATTGGTGATGTTACATGTACAAGATTACTTATTCCTGCTTTAAGTGAAAGTTCTACTTCTGTTTGATTTGTAAGTTGTACAGCTTTTTCTTGCAGGTCATAATATTCTGCTGCATGAATCATTATAAGTTTATCTTCTTGATTACAAATATCTGCAATTTGAAGTATTCTTTCATAGTCCATATCTGCAATTCCACTAAGTCCTATTCCATCACAGTTTCGTAGAAGTTCACGTGTTTCCATTGCAATTTCATCAGCTGATACTTCTGGATCATAGAATTTATCACTACGACCAAGAATACATGCATTTATTGGAAGATCATATATTGCCTCTTTTAGGAGTTTTATTCCATGAAGTCCTCCTTCTCTGAAGTCTATAAATGTTGATATTCCATTATACATCATTTCTTTTGCAGCTTCATGCATTGCATCTACAAGTTGTGCATCTGTTGCACTGTTTAGTAGTTGATGTTTAAGTCCATTTGGTGGTGCTACAAGTTCATCTAATGAAAGTCCATCTCCTACATCTTTTGCTATAGCATCTCCAATGTGAGTATGTGCATTTATAAATGCAGGCATCACAATACAGCCTGTAGCATCAATTATTTCACCTGCTTCATCATGAGGTGATAGTTTAATTATAGTTCCTTCATCATTTATTATAACATTTGTTTTTTTAGCTTCTAAGTTAAAGCCTACAAGTACCAAACCATTTTTAATTGTTATCATAATATTCACCTATAAGTTTTTAATCTATAAAAAAGATTCAATAAAAGATTCTCTATAAAATAATAAAATAAATACTCAAAAAATAAATTTTCTAAAAAAAATAAAAGATGGTTAAAAAAAAGAAAAGTGAAAGTGTATTAAGCTTATAATACACTGTATTCATTTAATGATTTAACATTAATTTCACCAGATGCTGCCTCTTCAATAGCTTTAAGTACAGCATTTGCACCAGCAATAGTTGTTACATATGGAATACCAAGTTCTATTGCAAGTCTACGTATAATGTATCCATCATCAGCTGACTGTTTACCAGATGGTGTGTTAATTACAAATGCAACTTCACCATTAATCATAGCATCACGAATATTTGGTGATCCTTGACTTACTTTTCTAATTACTTCAACATCAACATCTTCTGCTGCTTTTGCAGTTCCACGTGTAGCAATAAGATCAAATCCTAAATCTTTAGCTTTACGAGCAATAGCTGCAATTTCAGGTTTATCACTATCACGTACACTTAGGAATATTTTACCTTCTGTAGGTAAGTTCATATTTGCTGCAAGTTGAGCTTTATAATATGCAAGTCCAAAGTTTTTATCAATACCCATACTTTCTCCAGTAGATTTCATCTCAGGTCCTAGTACTGAGTCTGCATCTGGGATTTTAAGGAATGGGAATACAGATTCTTTAACTGATACATGATCAATATCAGCATAACTTACAAGATCAAAGTCTTTAAGTTTAGCTCCATTCATAAGTTTTGCTGCAATTTTAGCAATAGGTATTCCTATTGATTTACTTACAAATGGTACTGTACGACTTGCTCTTGGGTTTGCTTCAATAATGTAAAGTTTTGGTTCTGGATCCATTTTAATTGCATATTGTATGTTAATTAAACCTTTTACACCAATTTTAAGTGCAAGTTTTGTTGTGTATTCTTCTACCTGTTTTATAATATCTTCAGGTACACTTTGTGGTGGAATTACACATGCTGAATCTCCAGAGTGAATACCAGCCTCTTCAATGTGTTCCATAATACCACATACAAATACTTCTTCACCATCAGATAAAGCATCCACATCAAGTTCTATTGAATCTTCAAGGAATTTATCAACAAGTATAGGATGTTCTTTTGATACTTTTACAGCTTCTTTCATGTAGCTTTCAAGTTCATCATCATCGTATACAATTTCCATTGCACGTCCACCAAGAACATATGATGGTCTTACAAGTACAGGGAATCCAATTCTATGTGCTGCTTCTCTTGCATCATCAAGTGAATTTGTAATACCATATTCTGCCTGTGGAATTTCAAGTTCATTTAATACTTCTGTAAATCTTTCACGATCTTCTACCATATCAATACTTTCAAATGGTGTACCAAGTATTTTATATCCTGCTTTATCAATTGCTTCTGCAAGGTTAATTGATGTTTGTCCACCAAATTGTACAATTACTCCATCAGGATCTTCTTTACGTAAAACTTCAAGTACATCTTCTTTTGTTAATGGTTCAAAGTATAGTTTATCTGAAATATCATAATCAGTACTTACTGTTTCGGGGTTATTGTTTATAAGTATTGTTTCAATATCATCATCTTTAAGTGCTAATGCTGCATGTACACAACAGTAATCAAACTCAATACCTTGACCAATTCTTATAGGTCCTGCTCCAAGAACAACAACTTTCTTCTTATCTGATTTTTCTGGTGTTGATTTTGAATCGTATGTTCCATAGTAGTATGGTGTTTTTGCTTCAAATTCAGCAGCACATGTATCTACCATTTTATATTCTGCGTGAAGATCAAGTTTTTCACGAGCAGCTGTTACTTCATCTTCATCAATATCAAGTATTGATGCTATTGTTTTATCAGCAAATCCATACTGTTTAATTTTTCTAAATAGTTTTTCATCATCAAAGATTGCTGTTGATTTTTCACGAATAACATCTTCCATATCAATGATGTTTTTAATTTTATTTAAGAAAAATGGACTGATTTTTGTAATTTCAGATAACTCATCAATGTCACGTCCATCTTTAAGTGCTGAGTATATCTGGAAGAATCTTTGATCTGTTGCATGTTCAAGATCATAATCAGTATAATCTGAGTATTCAAATGCAAACTGGTCAATATCAAGTGAACGAATAGCTTTTTGAAGTGCTTCTTCAATTGTTCTTCCTATTGCCATTACTTCTCCTGTTGATTGCATCTGTACACCAAGTTCTCCAGTGTTACCTTTAAACTTGTCAAATGGCCATCTTGGGATTTTTACAATTACATAGTCAACTGCAGGTTCAAATGATGCAGGTGTTTCTTTTGTAATGTCGTTTTTAATTTCATCAAGTGTCATTCCAAGAGCTATTTTTGATGATACTTTAGCAATTGAATATCCTGTAGCTTTTGATGCAAGTGCACTACTTCTACTTACACGTGGATTTACTTCAATTACTTTGTATTCACGAGTTTCAGGATGTACAGCAAATTGTATGTTACATCCTCCTTCAATTCCAAGAGCTCTTATGATTTTTATTGATGCATCACGAAGTCTTTGATTATCATCATTTGAAAATGTTTGTGTTGGTGCAACTACTACACTTTCACCTGTGTGAATTCCCATAGCATCGATGTTTTCCATGTTACATACAATGATACATGAATCATTTTTATCACGCATTACTTCGTATTCAAATTCTTCCCATCCAAGAACTGATTCATCAATTAATACTTGGTTGATGAAACTCATTTCAAGACCATGAGTTACAATTTCTTCAAGTTCTTTTTTATTGTTTGCAATTCCTCCACCTGTTCCACCAAGTGTGAATGCTGGTCTTACAATTACAGGATAACCAATGTCATCTACAGCTTTATATGCTTCATCTAATGAATTTACTGCATGACATTTTGGTATAGGTTCATTTAATTTATCCATAAATTCTGCAAATAAGTCACGATCTTCTACATTATTAATTGTTTCAATTGGAGATCCTAAAACTTTTATATCGTCAAGTACTCCCATTTTATCAAGATCTATTGCAATATTTAATCCTGTTTGTCCACCCATTGTTGGAAGGATAGCATCTACTTTTTCTTTTTCTATGATTTTTGCTACCATTTCTGCTGTTAATGGTTCTACATATACTTTATCTGCTGATTCTATATCTGTCTGAATTGTTGCAGGATTACTATTTACAAGTACTGTTTCAATATTTTCTTCTCTTAATGATTTACATGCTTGTGATCCTGAATAATCAAATTCTGCAGCTTGACCTATCTGAATCGGTCCTGAACCAATAATTAATACTTTTTTAATATCTTCATTCTTTGGCATATCTATTTAACTCCTACTAATAAAAAAATTCTTTTTTAAATTAATTGCATTTCCCTTAATAATTTTTAACAACTTCTAGGAATTCATCAAAGAATTCACTTGAATCGTGTGGTCCAGGTCCTGCTTCTGGGTGATATTGTATTCCAGATACTGGAAGTTTTGTGTGTTTTATTGCTTCTGGTGTGTTATCATTTAGGTTAATTTGTGTTATTTCAAGATCTGTGTTTTCTATTGAATTTTTATCTATTGCAAAGCTGTGGTTTTGTGATGTCATGTAAACTTTTTTAGTTTTAAGATCTTGTACTGGTTGATTTAATCCTCTGTGTCCAAATTTCATTTTATATATATCTGCACCATATGTAAGTGCAATGATCTGTTGACCAAGACAGATTCCAGCTACTGGCATATTCTGAGCTAATGTTTTTATTGTATCTTGTATTTTTTCAACATTTTCTGGATTTCCAGGTCCACTTGATATGAGAACTCCATCTGCTCCTGAATCTATAATTTCCTGTGCATCTACTGATGCTGGATATATTGTTACACCTACATCACGTTGTAGAAGGTTGTCTATGATGTTTTTCTTTACACCACAATCTATTACTGCAATGTTTGTTTCTTTTTGTGCAAGTGTTTTAGGTTCTGCTATTGTGATTTTTTCAACAAGTGATTGTTCTTCAATTGGTGTTTGATTTCTTGTAATTTCAAGAAGTTCTTCATCAGAAATATCCACATTTGCAACAGCAGCTTTCATTGAACCGCGTTCTCTTATTTTAAGTGTTAATGCTCGTGTATCTATATTACTTATTCCAGGTACACCATTTTCTTCTAAAAATTCAGATAAACTTTTCTCAGATTTTGGGTGATATGGTTGTGTACAGAGTTGTCTTACAACGTATGCTTCTGTTTTTATGTCATCGGATTGGTACCATTCTTTTGATACTCCATAGTTTCCCTCAAGAGGGTATGTTGACATAAGTATTTGTCCTTTGAATGATGGATCTGTAAGTGCTTCTACATATCCTACCATTGCTGTGGAAAATACAAGCTCTCCAGTTTTCACACATTCTGCACCGAATCCTTCACCTTCAAGTATTGTACCATCTTCTAATGCTAATTTTGCAGTTTTTACCAAATTTAAAACCCCGATTTATGATTATAATAATAAGAAAAAAATATTATTATATGTACATTTATTTTATATAATGTAGTAATTTTTTCTACTACAACTTTAAAATCAATATTAATTATTTTCTTTATAGCTAAAAAGAGATTGTTATTTTAAATACATTAATAATTTCTATTAAATATTTTATCAATATTTACTAGGATATAGGAATTATTTTATTTATATTTAAAAATTTTTTAAGTAATTATTTTTTACTTAACTTTAAAATAGTATGAAAAATTATTTTATTAATAAAAATTATTTATAGTATAACAATTAAAAATAAACTTTTCTATAACTATTTATGTCTTTTTTTACTAGAAAAAAATTTAATATTCATTCCTAATATTTATATATTGTTTTTAATACTAAAAAAAAGTAACGGTAAAAAAGTGGATTTTTATTTAAAAAATATTGGTATTTATTTTCATTTTAGGGTTCTATTTTTATGTTATATTTTAAAAAAATTAATTAAAAGAAAAATTACTATTTTTATGGAAAATTTTTATTTAATGAAAAAATTATAAATCTTCATGTGTATATAGCATGATGACTGCAGTTTCTCCATCTTCATAATAATTTTCTTCTTCCCCTATATGTTTGAAGTTATTTTCCTGGTAGAAATGTATTGCACCTATATTTGTCTTTTTTACTTCAAGTTTTATGTCTTTTATTCCATTAAGTTTAAAAATTTGAAGTGCATTTTGAAGTAAAAGTGAGCCTATTGACATACCTCTATATCTTGAGTCAACTGCTATAACAATAATATGTCCAATATTATCCTTAAGCCAGAAAATAATATAACCTAAAATATTTGATGAATCCTCAGCTACAAGAAAACCTGCACCTGCTTCATATAACTGTAATATTATATCAATAGGATAAGGATGTCTGAAACTTTCATATTCAATTCTTATTATATCATTAATATCTGCTGGCTTAAAATCACGAATTATCATCAGCAAATCAACTCCACTATTTTTATAAATTTAAACATCTTACTTAATTATATTTATTAGGAACATTCAAATATATTTTTAATAAAAAAAAAATTTTTTTATTCAAATCAAAAAATAAAATCTTCTAGATGATAAAATATGATAAAAGCATGGAAAGATTTCTCAGACTATATAGTTGAAAATTATAAAAAAAGTAGTAAAATCATAGAAGTAGGAGTGGGTAAAATACTTGATGTAGGATGCCTACTTAAAGAAAAGATGCCAGATACAGATGTGAAACTTGTTGATTTATATCCTGCAAATGAACATGTAATATGTGATGATATAACAAATCCAACAGATGTGATATATCAAGATGCAGATTTAATCTATTCAATAAGACCACCTGAAGAGTTACAACCAGATATAATGAATCTAGCAGATAAATATGAAACAGATGTAATAATAAAGCCATTATTTACAGAAGAAATTAACTATAAATATAAGGCAAGATTAAAGCTTGTAAATTACAAGCGATTATCCTTCTATCACTATAAAAGGTGATATATCACCACACACCATAAAAAGGTGATGATATTGACAAACTGGGAAGAAAAATCAATTGATGATATATTTAAAGAGCTTAATACAAAAAGTAGTGGACTGAATAAAAAACAGGTAGATGAAAACATACAAAAGTATGGAAAAAACATTCTTAAAGAAGAAAGTAAGGATTCTACAATAAAGAAAATATTAATGCAATTTAGTGAACCATTAACAATACTTCTCATAATTGCCGCAGTAATATCAGCATTAATTAACAATATAATAGATGCAGCTGTAATAATACTAGTTGTAATAATAAATGCATATCTTGGATATTCACAAGAAAAAAAAGCAGAAGATGCAATTGAAAAACTAAAATCAATAAGTAAAAATCATGCAGTTGTCATGCGTGATAATAAAAAACAACAGATAGATGCAGAAGATGTCACAGTAGGTGATATTTTAGTAGTTGAAGAAGGTGATTGTTGTGCTGCTGATATACGATTAATTGAAGAGTATGATCTTAAAGTTGATGAATCAGCACTTAGTGGTGAATCACTCCCAATAAAGAAATATACAGAGCAAGACTTAGAAAATAAGCATTCAAACATTGTTTTCATGGATACATATATAACAACAGGTCGTGGAGTTGGTGTTGTTGTTGCAACTGGTATGGATACAGAAATTGGTAAGATTGCAACACTTATTCAAGAAGATGAAGGTAGCAAAACTCCACTTGAAATAAAAATTGCAAATCTCAGCAAAACACTTGGTCTTCTTTCAATTATAATATGTGTTGTAATTGTAGCTGTTGAACTTCTACATAATACACCACTTAATGATACATTTATGATTGCAGTATCACTTGCTGTTGCTGCAATTCCTGAGGGTCTTCCTGCAATACTTACACTTACTCTTGCTCTTGGTATGCAGAAGATGGCACGAAATAATGTTATTATACGAAAGCTTCTTGCTGTTGAAACTCTTGGATCATGTAGTGTTGTATGTACAGATAAAACAGGAACATTAACAGAAAATAAATTAACAGTAACAGATTCATACATATCAAATGAAAAAATGGCATATATGATATGTTATCTTTGTAATAATGCAAAAGTTGAAGATAATACTAAAATTGGTGATCCAACAGACATATCAGCACTTGAATTTGCACAGAAAAACACAGAAATTAACAACAAAGACTATGAAAGAGTTCATGAAATTCCACTAAGTAGTATACGAAAAAGAATGACAACAGTAAATATTATTGATAATAAACAATATGTTCTAATTAAAGGTGCACCTGAAATTATACTACCAATGTGTAAATATACAGATAATAATGGAAAAATAGAAAAACTTGACACACAACAACTTGAAACAATAAATAAACAAGTAACAAACTACACACAAGATGCACTAAGAGTACTTATGCTTGCATATCGATGTGTTGATAACTATGAGAACTATTCAAATGAAGAACTTGAAGATGAACTAGTATTTTGTGGTATAATTGGAATGATGGATCCACCACGAAGCAGTGTATGTGATTCAATTGCTACTTGTCATGATGCAGGAATTACTGTTAAAATGATAACAGGAGATCATAGAAATACAGCATCAAAGATAGCACAAAATGTAGGAATTAAAAATCCAGAAAATACACTAACAGGATCTGAACTTTCTAAATTATCAGATAATGAATTATGTGAAAAAATAGATGATATTAATGTATTTGCACGTGTATTTCCAGAACAAAAGGTACGTATCATCAAGGCATTGAAGATGAAAAATGAAGTAGTGTCAATGACAGGTGATGGAATAAACGATGCACCAGCACTAACAAGTGCAGATATTGGTGTTGCAATGGGATCAGGAACAGATGTTGCAAAGAATTCATCAGATATGATACTTGAAGATGATAACTTCTCAACAATAGTCTATGCAATTAAAGAAGGTCGTGTAATATATTCAAATATTAAAAGATTTATCAAATATCAGCTATCAACAAATATTGCAGCAATATTTACAATTCTAATATCATCACTTCTTGCACTACCACTTCCATTTAATGCAATACAACTGTTATGGATTAATATTATAATGGATGGACCACCAGCACAATCACTTGGAGTTGAAGGTGCAGATTATAATATTATGAACAATCCACCAAGACGTGAAAATATTCTTACAAAAGAAAATATCATACATATTTCAGTTATTGGTATTATGATGTCAGTAGGTACACTACTGTTATATATGTATGAATTAAGTCTTAATGTTGGACACACTCAAGCTGTAAGTGTTGCATTTACATGCTTTGTGATGTATCAGTTATTTAATGTATTTAATTGTAGATCAAAATCTAAAAAGAAAAATACTACACTTATAATATCAGTTATCTGTGCATTTCTGTTACAGTTGTGTGTAATTTATATTCCATTACTTCAGCCAATATTTAAAACAACAGCAATAGATCTAAGTTCATGGATATTAATTATAATTGTTTCACTTACAATTGTAGTTGTTGAACATATAATTCAGATATTTGAAAAGAAATTAAATTAAATTTTCAATACCTACCCCTCATTTTCCCCCTTTTTTTGATATTTTTTATTTTTTATAAATTTAATTTTATTTCTAAGGTATTTTTGATAAATAATTTTATTAACATATTAAAAATAAATGAAATATTAAAGAAGATAGTATATTCAAATAAAAATAAATTTTAGGAGAAATATGATAAAATGAGATATATTGTAATGTCTGGTACATCTGATTCAACAAAAGTTATTAACTATTTAAGTCAAGATTCAAATAATTTCATTCTTGCAACAACAGTTACAGACTATGGTGCTGAAATTGCAAAAAATGCAGGGGCAACTGAAGTTATATCAAAAGCATTAAGATGTGAAGATTTCATTGATGTAATTAAAGAAAATAACATCGACACACTAATTGATGCAACACACCCATTTGCAGCAGTTGCAACAGAAACAGCAATAGAAAGTGCATCAAAAGCAGGAATTAATTATATAAGATATGAAAGAGCATCAACAGTACTTCCTCAATCAGATCTAATATATAATGCTGATACATTCAATGAAGGTGCAATAAAAGCTAAAGAAATAATAGAAGATGGAAAACTAATGCATCTTGCAGGAGTAACAACACTACCAAAAATAACAGAAGTAATAGATCCAAACCAGGTAGTTGTACGTGTACTTCCAAATAATTTCAGCATATCAAATACACAAAAAACAGGAGTTCCAGCAGAAAATATTGTAGCAATGCAGGGAACATATACAAAAGAGTTTAACAAAGCATTAATGAAAGAATATAACATTAAAGCAATGCTTACAAAAGAAAGTGGAGAAAGTGGAGGAGCAGAAGAAAAAATTAATGCTGCTATAGAACTACAAATTCCAGTAATACTAATTAAAAGACCAAAAATTGATGGAATAGAAAATTATCCTATTGTACGTTCAATTGAAGAACTTGCAGAAGTTATAGAATAGATCAAATTACCATCTTAATCTCCACACTTCCTTTTTTTATATTTAAATTTTGAAAAAATAAATTTTGTAAATATCCTTTATAAAAAATTAGTTTTATCATGTCTTATTTGGTGGTTATCTTTTTTTTCATGAAAATTTATATGAAAAGTTAGTCTCAGATCGCCCATCATTCATCATCATATCAGAGCTCATAGGGTTCATCATAGACTACTAATATTTTTCAATATAAACTTTTAATCTTTTAATCTCATATTCCAATCATTGACTAGAAGATATTAAATTATAGAAGTATTTATGTAAATACTCCTATACAAACATTACTGTTTCTTGTTTTTCTTGTTGTTTTGATGTTTTATTCATAATTTTTTCTACAGCTTCATTGAAGTCGTCAACTGAAATTTTACTTCTTTCTTCACGAATTGCAAACATACCAGCTTCTGTACAGATAGCTTTAAGATCTGCACCAGATGCACCTTTTGCTTTAAGTGCAATTTCTTTTAAGTTAACATTTGCTTCAAGTGACATATTTTTTGTGTGTATTTTAAGAATTTCAACTTTACCTTCATCATCAGGTACAGGAACTTCTATGATACGATCAAATCTTCCTGGTCTTAGAAGTGCAGGGTCAAGTATGTCAGGTCTGTTTGTTGCTGCAATAATTCCAATGTTTCCTCGTGATTCAAATCCATCCATTTCAGCAAGAAGTTGCATTAATGTTCTTTGAACTTCACGATCTCCACTTGTGGAGCTTTGTAATCTTTTACCTGCAATAGCATCAATTTCATCAATAAATATGATTGAAGGTGCTTTTTCTTTTGCAAGTTGGAATACTTCACGTACAAGACGTGATCCTTCACCTATGTATTTTTTAACAAATTCTGATGCTACAATTTTAATAAATGTTGCATTTGTTTCTTTTGCAACTGCTTTTGCAAGAAGTGTTTTACCAGTTCCTGGAGGTCCATAGAACAGTACTCCTTTAGGTGGGGTAATACCAACATCTTTGAATATTTCAGGGTTTTTAAGTGGTAATTCTACAGTTTCAATTGTTTCTTTTACTTGTTCTGATAATCCACCAATACTATCATAGCTAATGTCAGGTTTTTCATCAACTTCCATTCCAGCTACATTTGGATCTTTTTCTGATGATATTACATCAACAATTGCAAAGGTTTGTTGATTTAATGCTACTCTTGCATCAATTTCCATTTTCTTTGCATCCTTATCTGAGTATCTTATAAGGAATGATGGTCCTGTTGAGCTTTTTACTACGGCTTCATTATTACCAAGTATTTCTGTAACTGTTGCAATTACAAGTGGAGGTGCTCTATATCTACTAATTTCATTTTTTAGAGATTTTACTTCACGATCTAATCTTAGGTTTTCATTTTCTAGTAATACTTTGTCTTTTTCTAGTTTTCTGATTTCCCAGGTTAGATTTCTTTCCATTACATCGAATTTCTTCTGCATATCTGATAATTCACTGTCTTGTTGTGGCATCTCATCTATGAGAAAATCTTCATCTAGAATGCTAGGTTCTTTTGGTTCTTCATTAATGAGATTTTCTATTGTTTTATCTGTGTTAAATTCATTTTCATCCATTTTTTATACCTCCTTTATTTATAATAATTATATAAAAAAAACTTAATTTTTTTAATTTATCTTTATTTTATATTTTTATTCAATTTCATTCTATTACTACATATAAAGTTTTAACTTTTTTTATTATATAAATTATTTGTTTTATACTTCGTTATATCTTAATAAATACGATATATTAAAACATAAATAGAGATAAAAATATAATTATAAAACATTAAAACTAAAAAATACAATTTAATTAGAAAAATTTTATTAAGTGAATAAAAATGAACTGTGAAATATGTGGAACAGAAATTAAAGGACAACCTTATAAAACAAAAATTGACAACTCATTAATGATAACATGTAAAGAATGTTCAAGTTATGGTAAAGTACAACAAGCACCACAAAATCCTAGAAACAGAAACAACAAAAAAGGATCAAACAACAGAAGATCACAACAGAAAAGATCATACTCAAGACCATCAAAACCAGAATATGAACTTGTAGATGACTATGCAAAAATTGTAAGACAAGCAAGAGAGAAAAAACATCTCACACAAAAACAGCTTGGAGAAAAACTCTATGAAAGAGAATCAGTAATTGCACACATTGAATCATCCAAGATGGTACCAGAAACAAAGCTTGCTAAAAAACTTGAAAAAATACTTAACATAAAAATTATTGAAAAAGTAGAAGATGCAGAACAACAAATGAAAGATGCATTTAAATTCAGAGAAGCAACAATTGGTGACATTGCTAAAATTACAAGAAAATAAGTTTTAAAAAAAGGATTATATAGGAAGTAAAAATTACTTTATTTCCTATTTTAATTTTTATCTTCATCTTTAGATTCATCATCAGATTTTGATGATTTTCTTTTAGATGAATAATAACCATCAAATATTCTAGATTTATTATACTCTTTTTTAATATCACTATATTCAGGATATTCCTCACTAATAACAATTAGATGTGCTGGAGGATGTATCTTTCTGAGATTCATGATACTTTGTGTTGTTGATTCTTTAACTTTTACAACAACAGCCTGTTTTATATCGCCTCTTGGCTCTTTTTTAAGTATTGCTTTTGTAACTTCATGTGCTTTTTTAGTATTAATAGACTTAGGTTTTCCAACTATTGTAAGTTTTGCATGTCTTTCAATATCTGCAAGACTATTTAATGCTTTTTTCTTATTTGCTGCTCGAACTAGTATAAATGCCATAATTAATCTTTAGCTCCTTAAAATTAAAAAAAATTGCTCCTAATTTTTTTTGAATATATTTTAATTAAAAAAAATTTTTATTATAAAATTTCATTAAAAAAAAGTTAATAAAAAAAAAAGATGATAAAAAGATAATTTTATTTATCGTCTTTTAAAGTATGATTTTATTAAAGTGCTTCTAAATACTGCAAGAAGTATTAATAAAACACCAATTACAGTTTGAACATTACCAAGTAAATCAAATATAGATGAACTTATAGGTAATTTCCATACTGGTGCACTTCTACCATTTGATGCTGCTGTATAATATACACCAACAGCTTTAATATTTTCTTTTACATTTATATCTGATGCATCAACGTATTCAACACCAACAATTGTACCAGAATTAATAGCACTGTTAATTGATTTTGCAATTTTTACAGGGTCATATCCATTCTTTTTAACTGATGATGTAACAACACTACTTGTTGCCTCACCAATACCTTTTTTATCACAACCATATGATGATACAGTTGGATTATCATTAGATACTGTTATTGCATTTCCTAGTGTTTCATATGCATAGACTGTTTTTAATGGTGATCCATCAATTGGTGATACTTCATAGTTTTCAGCTTCAGGATAACCTACACTCCAACCATTTTCACTTACTTTTGCATATGGATCACTCATATTGTATCCATAAGTGTTAAGTTGTTGTGGTGTAAACATGTCACCTGTTGTAACACCTGATATTAGGTTTATTGCACCACCACCGTGTTTTTCACCAGAGTCTCTTGCAACTTCTCCAAATGCTTGTGCAACGATTTCAGTTGCAGGATATCCATCTCTTATCATTTTTCCAATGTTCATAGCTGTTTGTAATCTTACAGTTTGTGCAGTACCTGCTTGAGGGTTTCCTTCAGAGTTACGAAGGTGTATAATAGCTCCTTTTGTACCTGCTGGTACTGATGCTATTCCACCACTTGCAGCTTTTACAGAAACTGTACTGTTATTATCTACAGTAACTACATATACATCAAAATCCCCACCTACAGCAATACCCTGTGTAGGATTTACAGCCATTAGACGAATACCTGAATATGATGAAGCTACACTAACAACTTCCTGTGGACTTCCACCTTTTTGTAGCTGTGTTAAAGCATTAATAATTGCTGTTACACGAACATCAGAGGTACCTTCACCCCCTGATAGTAGAGCCATTTTATGTTCTTGTGAAAATATAAAAGTTGACTGGAACATGTTAGGTGCAAATGACTGACTTCCAGCAGCACAACCATTAGGATCCTTACCTGTTGGATCTGTTATAACTGCCACGTTCATTGTTGCTGATGCAGTAGTTGAAAAAGCAATAACAACTAGTAAGAATAATGCTATCTTTGTTATATTAGATTTTCTCATTGTTATTTCTCCCTTATTAATTTATACTCCTGCTTTTGTAGAATTTGTTGAATTTGTTGAATTTTTAGGTATACTTGACATATTTTTTTGTAATACTGAGAAGTCCTCAACAACTGTAACTACAACATTTCCTGTTTTTGTATCAACTTGAACATCCACAGCATTAATAGGTGCTATAGAAGTACCTGGTATAGTTGATTTTTTAACCATCTCTGCCGCGTTTTGTTGGGCATCAGATAAAAGCAGCTGCCTTTGTGATGTTATAAGAGTATTACCATTAATAGTACTGTTTGATCTGAAACCTGCAGCTTCCACATTTGCCTTAATTGTACTTGTTGGAATAATATCGTTACCTTTTACCATAATTCCTGCAATAGGAACATCATCTCCTGTACTTTCAGATGAAGCAAAAGCAACATATGTCATAAGTCTTCCAGATAAAATTAAGATAAATGCTAAAATTAAGATAACAAGTGTATCTCTTCTAACTTTTATATACAAAAATTTCACCTCTAATTATAAAAGATTATATATTTTTTCTCACTCTTTTTTGGAATATACAAAAAATAAAATAGAAAAAAATTAATCTTAGAAAAAAAATGTTGTAATGTATATATTTACAACTTTTTTATACAATATATCTAGTTATATTTTTAATATTAATAGTATTTAATTATATCAAAAAAATAGAAAAGAAACTAGAAAAATCTAGTTATTATTAATGGAGTTTATTTTATCAGATATTACATCCTCATACTTAAATGCTGCTTCACCTGTACATATTATAAGATCACAGTCAATGTCTAATGCACGCATAAATCCAACAATTACCTGGTGTTGTGATGCTCCTGTTGTACCTTCTTTTTGGAAGTTTGACATTTCATCAGGAAGTATGATTTTACCCTCACCAATTCCATTTTTAAGTGCTTCTTTTGCACAAAGATATGAATTATATGATGCAGGAACTATGAAATCAGCATATTCTAGTGCATTTTCAAGTATTTCATGATCTCCTTCCATACCAGATTCAGATTCTGTTGTAATTACATTAACTACACAACCATAACTATTTTTAACCTCTGATAGTACTGTTGAAATACCAGCAGGATTATGTGCATAGTCAATCATAATATCTTTACCATCAACAACTCCAAGTTTTTGCATACGTCCAGCAACACCACCAAAGGATGCAACAGCATCAGCAATTACCTCATAGTTAAGATCAAGCACTTCAATTGCTGCAATTATTGCACCTGTTGCATTGTAGATGTTATGAAGTCCACTAATTGATAGACTAAATTCTAGTTTTTCACCACTAGGTGTAAGAAGTGTAAACTTATTATGTTCATCATTTATATCACATGCTACATAGTCTGGTTTTTCATATTTAATACCACAACTACATTCATATCTTCCACTACCTGATATAAATTCATCAACTTCAACATCACATCCACAGAAGCATTGCTTGGTTGATTTAGATGAAGTTTCATAATCTACTCCAAATGTTATTAGATTTCCCTGATAGTTGAGTTTATTAATTAATGATTTTATTGTTGGATCATCACTATTTACAATAAGTGTTTTATCATCAAGAAGTCTTATAAGCTCTCCTTTTACCATTGCATAGTCGAGAAATGTTGAATCTTCTGCTATATGATCGGGTGTAATATTTGTTATTATTCCAACATCAGGATCACATGGTTTTGCAAGATTATAAAGACTATCTTTAACTCCAAATGTTCCTGTTTCAAGAATATTTAAATCTCCTGCAAGTCTTGATTGTAGTGCTGGAATATCATTTGTATTTCCCTGCATATCTTTAAGATTATGCTCACATGGCTTCATATCTGCTGCATATGCAATATGTTTTAGTAGATTTGTTGTTGTTGACTTTCCATTTGTACCTGTTATACATATTACAGGATGTTTTGGCTCAAACATTTCAAATATATCATTTGGTGTTAAAACTGGAATATTATGTTTTTTTACTTTCTGATATATCATTGATTTAGACTCAATAAGTGCCATTGGAAGTACCATATAGTCACTTTCTGTGAAAAATGTCTGTGGTATTTTTCCATAGTAAACTTTCATGTCAGGATAATCAGCAAGTGCTCCTTTAAAACGACAATCCTCTTCATTTACCATGTCATTTGCCTGTACTTTAAAGCCATGATCCATGAGAACACGACTTATCAAGTTACCATTTATTCCACATACACCTATAACACCAAATGTTGCATCTTTGTCAATATCATCAATCTGCATATCTTTTACTTCCTATTTCTAAACCTTTTATCATTCTTTCTTTTGCAAGTTCATATGAATTTGATGCATCAGGACCAAGGTGTACAATTATATCACCAGGTTTTGCATATTTCATTGCAAGTTCTGCTGCCTCATCAAGTGTACATACAGCAATTTTAAGTACATCATCATTTTCTATTGCGCCAAGAAGTTCTAATGCTGCATCCATGTTAAGTGTATTTGTTACCTCAACATATCCTGATGCTATTACAATATTTGCATAATCTCCAATTACACGTCCACTTTCCTTTTTATCACGTACTGTTGTTGAATCAACATTATCATATAATATTATTAGATTTTCATCTTTTATTGCTTCAAGTGCTTGACGTACACTTTGATCTCCATATGATGCATCATAGTATGCATCTACACCATTATATTTTCCAATATATTCCATACGTCCTCCAACACCTGTGAAGTTTGCAATACCCTTTTTAATATCATCAAGACTTACACCATATGTCATAGCAGTTGCAATTGCTGCTGTTAAATTTTCATATGTATAATGTGCTATTGTATCAATATCTATTATATCATCACTACCATTTTCTGATAGTTTTATATGATATTTTCCATCATCATCAACTAATCCTTCATATAATGGAGCATATTTTTCAAGATCAAGTTCTTCATTATCCTGGAAATTAAAGTAGATTGTATCATCACGTTTATATGTCATAATATCTCCACACTGGGAGTTTGCAACAAGAGTTTTTGAAGCATCAAGCATACATGCTTTTCTATCCACATATTTCTGGAATGATCCACCAAATTCACATAAATGTTCTGGACGTAGATTTGTAATTACTCCAATGTCAAGATCTAATTCTCCAAGAAGTCCTAATGTTCCATGTGGAAGTTCAACTATTGCAACATCAGCACCTTTTGGTTCTCCACGTATTATATCATCTACTACTGCTTCACTTACAAGATTCCATTTCATTGATGAACACTGATAAAGGTTGTATCCTGCAGCTTTAAAGATATGTGTTAGCATATCTGTTGTTGTTGTTTTACCAAATGATCCTGTTATTCCAATTTTAGGCATTGGAAGTTCTTCATTTACAATATCACTTATTGTTTTTCTTGTAACAATTTCCTTTTTCTGATCTAGTACTTGTTGATATATTGGTGCTGTTTCTGGTATTGTTGGTGCTAGAAATACAGCATCAAATTCATCAATACAAGGCTGTTTTACTCCTAGTTGTAGTTTAACTCCCTCATCTTCTAGTAGTTTAAGTCTTCCTTGTCTTCTTGTTGTAAATTCATCAAATTTTTTAGCATCAGATATTGTTACATCAACACCCCTGTAATTTAATAATCTTGCAACTGGACGTCCAGCATTTCCTGCACCTACAACTAAACATGATTTAAACATTATGATAAAACACTCCTGTATTATTTTTTTTTATTATATAATTTTTCTTTAATGTTAAATGGTGATAAAAAAATAAAAATTATTAATTTTTTATTCTACTAATTTATTATTTCTATAAACTATATGATAAATTATTTTTTAATTAAATATACTCAAAAATTGTATAAATTTAAAAGAAATTTCTAAAAAAAGTAAGAAAGAAAATTTTTTCTATTTGGTGGTTAGGATTTTATTATTCTATTATGTCATGTTTTTTAAGTATTCCTGCTGCTGGATCCATTCCTTGTGCTCCAAGAAGAAGTATTACATCATCATCTTCTGCAAGAGAATATGCTTTAAGTAAGCTTTCTTCAAGTGTTTCAATATGTGTATATTTGATATTTTCACTCTTTAGTGTATCTTCAAATACTTCAAGTTCTGAATCACAAACCCAGTTTAGATGATCTACAACATCAATACTTGATGTAATAAAGAGAGTATAATTATCTTTATCTTTAAGAACTTCTGCTAATGCTTCGGCTATTTCATGGTTTATATCATCGCCACGACTTCCACGTATTGCATCAACTACAAATACATTACATCCTAGATCATAACCATTTTCTATTGTAAGTTTTATTCCTGATGGATTATGTGCAAAATCATCAATAATTACAGGATCATCTCGTAGTTTTATGAAACGTCTTGCAAGTGGTTTATAGTTTTTTAGTGATTTTATAACACCATCTTGTGGAAGATCATAATATATACATACACAGATTGCTGCCATTATATCTTGTATAAAATGCATTGATGTAAATGGAAGATCTTCATATTTAATATATAGTTCATCTTCTACATAGATTCCAACATTCTTTTTGTAACTTACAGCTAGAATATCATCGTTATCTTGATAGTTTCCAAAATACATTACATGTACATTGCTATTTTCTTGAACTATTGAATTCATAGGACGTATATTTTCATCATCATAATTAAGAATAAGTAATGATTCTTTATCATCATAATCTATTGCTCTTGCTGCTCCTGATATTTCATCAAGAAGATGATCAAATGAACGAAGTAAGTTTATATGATCCATTGAAGCATTTGTTATGATACTTACATCACTCATCATAGCTGAAATCATTTCATATGCATGATTTTCCATAATTCTATCGTCCCATCCTTGAACTTCTGATACTTCAAGTGAAACCACATCTATTTTTCCATTTTCTTGTGTGAACTCTGCAAGTTCTGATGCAACTTTAGGATCTATTAGTGTATTTCCCTCAGATTCAGCATCAGTATTTGTATAAGTATTATATCCTAAATCTGAAAAAATAGTATAAAGAAGATGGGTGGTGGTAGATTTACCATTAGTACCAGTAATGGAAATCTTATAAGCATCTGAAGCATACATCCTTGAGGCACAGTTAAGTGCATATGCTGTTGCATATTCAATATAATCTGTAACAATTAATGATATATCTAACTTTTGTGCTGTTTTTATTGTATCATCTTGTGGATCTTGTGTAATTATACATGATACTTTTCTATCTTTTGCAATTTCTACACCTTTATCATTGATCCAGTGTCTTATTACAATATCATCCTCTTGTGCTTTATTTAAAAAAGTATATTTTCCTGATAATGTATGATCAGGACCATATAATTTACCTTTAATAATATCAGCTAATTTTGATGCTTTTATGCTTAATTTATCCATTAATAACTCCACCTTTTTTATAAAATTTTTATTAGTTTATTAATATTATATTACACCAAATGCTATTAAAGCTACTACTGAAACTATTAAAGTTACAGCCCAGTATAATATAACAATTTTTTGTTCTGACATTCCATGATAGTTAAGTGTATGATGTAATGGTTCAACAGGTAATGTAATAATATGTGCTCTGTGAAGAAGACTTATTATTACAGATATTATAGGTACAGCAAGTGCTATTACAGAAAATACAAATGTATTTCCAATAAGTGCTGCTGCCATATAACCTGCACCTAATGCATATGATCCTGTATCTCCCATAAATACCTTTGCAGGATAATGGTTTAATACTAAAAATCCTACAGATGCACCTGCAATTACAACAAATGGTAATGATGCAACAGATCCAGTTGTCACTGATGCATATAATGCTGATGCAATAGAAGCTATTGCAATAATACCAGCTGCAAGTCCATCCATACCATCTATCAGATTAACAGAGTTTATAGATCCAATAATTGCAAATATTGCAACAGGTATTATTAAAAGACCAATGTCAAATCCGAATATTGTTGATGGTATAAATCCTGGAAGAATTAAGAAACATGCTAGAATTATTTGAGTAATAATTTTTTCAGTTTCTGTTGTTTCACTTTTAATTGGTATTTCATCAATTAATGTAAGTTTATGTTCTTCTTCAACAATTTTTGCATAGTCAGCTTTTGCTTTTTCTGATGCAATTCTTGCTTCTTCTCCAGGTTGTAGTGATAATAATCCTATCTGAACAGCTTCAGATCCATCGTTACGTACAACTTTTTGGTATTCTTTTACTTTAAAACCAAGTAAATCATCAAATATACCAAAGATTCCTGCAACGACCATGAAAATAGTAACTACCATAAGATAACTATTTGAAAAAGTGAAAGTTGCCTGTGAAAGAAGTAGTGCTATAAAACAAACCCCTAATAGAATTCCTAATCCTCCCATAGTAGGTGTTCCACTTTTTTGTCTATGTTCTGATACTATTGGATTGTCTCTAATATCTGCTTCAAGAAGTTCACGTCTTACAAATGCAGTAAATACTGCTGATGCAACGAGAGTTATGAAGAATATTAGTACGTCAACTTGACTAATCACCTATCTCTAACCTCCATTTTATTTCTAAAAAAATAAAATAATTTATTAATAATATATCTATGTTCATTTTAGTATTAAAATAAGTATGTTAAAAAAAAGTTAAGTGAAAGATTAAGGAGGAATAAAATTAATATTCATCCTTAAAATCTAGGTCATTTTCATTTGCATAATCATATGCTACATCATATGCAAGATCTGTGAGTTTTGACTTACTTTGAGCACGTAGTGTTACTCTCTGATAATTTGCAGGTCCATGTACAACATAACAGTTTTCATCTTTGAAGTATTTTATGTTAGGATTTTTATTATCATCTACAACTCCAACTGGAAGTTCTGCTGCATAATAGTTTTTCATAGACTTTTTAACATCACATGCATCCCATTGACCTTTTGCCATATCAACAAGTTGACATAATGGATAGATATTAGTTGATGCTGCTGTCATATAACGTGTACCACTTGGTCTGGTGTTAAGTTCTATTATATAATCATTTTCAGAATTTACATCATGGAGTATGTCAATATCCATTGTTCCTGATAAATCCACCATTTCTGCAAGTTTAACTGCTAGATTTTGCAATTTTTTGTTATGTTTTTCATTATCTATACCTGCAATATTTAGTGGTGCTTGTTTTATCTTTGCAAGTGGATGTACACCTTTGAGTGTTGTAACTCCCTTATATACAGGAACAAGTGGTACTGTTTGATTGTTATATCGTAGTACTTCAATTGATGCTTCATATCCTTCCACATATTCTTCTGTAAAGATGTCAGAGTCTATATTTGCATCTATAAATTCATCACAATCACTACTATTTAATGCTATTTTTACACCACATCCTCCCTGTCCTGCTGGTGTTTTAATTACTAATGGAAGATTATTATAGATATTTTCACGATTTGTTTTATCTTCTATTTTTTCATATTTTGGTGTTTTAATATTATTTTTATCAAGTAATTGTTTTGTATCATACTTATCTGCTGCAATTGTTGCAGTCATTTCACTTGCTGCAATTACTGGAATATTATAATCTTTTTCTAGTTTATCTTTTAGTGCTCCAACATCTATAAGTGGTGGATCTATACCAATTAGTGGAATTACAGCATCAACATCTTCATCTATTGCTATTTTCATTGGTTCATCCATTCCACGTGGTACAATATATTTTTTATCTGCAAGATCTAAATTTGCTGCATTTTCATTTGATTCTGTTATTATTGATGTTATACCTTCACTCTTAAGATACCAATCTACATCATCAAATAGTCTTGATCCTATAAATAATATTTTCATAAAAATTAATCCTCCATTATTAAATTGTTTCAACTATCATTTCTGCAAGTTCACCTACACTTTCATCTACTACATCTGATATTGTATTTACAAGTGTCATACTTTCAGGTTGTATTCCTATTATCATTGATTTACTTCCAATTGTTGTTTCTATATAGTTTATTAGAAATGATATTGGCATTGAATGTGTTGAAAATGAAAATTCATCGATTTGTTCTTTATTTATTAATACTATTTCACCTGGTGTTGTGTCAAATTCTACTGCATCTACAATTATTATGTGTGATGGATTTATTTGACGTATTGTTGTCATCTGATTTTCAGGTGCTGCTTCTGCATTTAGAAGAAATATATTATCTGTATTTTTTGTTGTTTTTGTTAGTTTATCATATACTACATCTATAAACAATGGTCCTAGACCATCATCTCCTCGTAGTATGTTTCCTATTCCTAGAATTAGGAGTTTATCATAGTCTTCTATAAATTCTTTAATTTCGCATGATAGTTGTTTGGATGGTATTAAGTCCACCCCCCATTATATATTTAAGATGTACATCTATAACATCATCTTTTTTAACATCAATATGATTTACTGGTATGATAAGTGGAGGATTTAGCATTGGTGTTGGTTCTATTGTTAAATCATCACATAGATGTGTATATGTTGTTATCATTACTGAATTTATAATTCCATCTTTTGTTGCTTTTAATTTAACTGTTATATCAACATTTTCATCATTTATTTGTGTGAAATCTATGGTGCTATATTCTACTTCATCAGATAATACTTCATGTTTTGGATATCCATCTTCATAGTATTGTATGTAGTTTATCTTTGAATTTGTTAGCTTTATTGTATTTTTAACACCTTGTGGTATGAAGATTGTTTTATTATTTGAATATTTATGTGCATTGTTAATTACTGGTATTTGTTCTTCATCAATTAATGCTGTATCAAGCATCTCACAAATTATTGTATCTGGAATTTCTCTAAATTCATAGCATGTTGCATCTGTTTTAATTAAGTTAATATTGTCATAATCTTTAAAATTTGATCTTGTCTTTTTTAAAATTAGTGGATTTGACTCAATTGCATATACAATATCTGCATTTTCTGATGCTATTGTTGCAAGTATTCCTGATCCTGTTCCAAGATCGTATGTTATACCGTTTGCTTTTGCATCAATTGCCTTTTTAAATGCTGATACTCTTTTTTTATCATTTACTAGATCGTCATAATATGTCATTATAAGATAGTTATGTAAGTACTAATTATAAAATAATTATATTAAAAAAAAAATTAGTGTGCTGTGTTGTTTTTATTAAATATTTAAAAAAAGTAGATTTTGTGAAAATATAACTAATCACTAGAATTCATTTATTATCTATGTATGAATGATGTATGTGTGGTGATTTTTAAGAATAAATAAGATGTATGTGGGTATTTTTCTTATTTTTTCAAATTATTTATTCTTCTTCACTTAATTGTTCAATTTCGCCTGTTCCAGCACTAGTGAGTTTTACATGTTCTACGCCTTTGAGTCTCATTAATTTTTCAGTTAACTCACGTATATATTTAACATCACCTTTTACAATGATAACTTCTAAACAATACTTTTCATTCATGTGAATGTGTAAACTTGCATCAATTTGATCTCTATAATGGTGTTGAATATCAGTCATTGACTCCATTACACCTACGTAGTTATGATCATATATAACAGCTAGTACTCCAACACGTTCTCCTTCCATCTCATTCATCCATTGATACCTGAGAATATAATCTTTTAGAGCATCACGAATTCCTTTTGAACGAGATTGGTAACCTCTATCCCTAAGAACATCATCAAATTCTGTTAATAACTTGTTAGGGAGAGACATACTTATTCTCATAATAACTACTCCAGGATACTTTTAATACAATTTTTATTATTGTATCTGTTGTGTAAATAATTTATTGAAATATAATAAATAATTTAATCCTTAAATAGTCTAAAAAAATTAAAATTTCCAGTATGAAAATAATAATAATTCTAGTATTAATATTAAATTAGTTATATAATATATATTATTGAAAATAATATGTTTAATAATTTATGTTAAAAAATTTTACAATTAAGTAATTTTTTATTAAACTTTTAAATTTAATTTAATTTATGGCGTGCGTGATTAGTTATGATCATAAAAGATGTTATGAATAATACAATTTATTCAATAAAATCTAATGAAAAAGTTAGAGAAGCAATAAGGCTATTGCAGGAATATAATATTAATAGATTATTTGTAGTTAATGATAATGACAGTATTATTGGATCTATAGGTTATATTGATTTATTTGAAATTATAAAACCTGCAGAAAAATTAAATATTGATGATATATCAGTATCTGAGTTAATGGATGTTAATATTAATTTTATTGATGTTAATGAAGTTGTAGAAAATGCTGCTAATCTTATACTTAGATCTGAAACTTCAGCATTAATAGTAACAGAAGACAATAAAAATGTTGGTGTTATAACTAAAACTGATATTTGTCGTTGTGTTGCAATGTCAAAATTGATTGGAAAATAGTTTTAGTTAAAAGTTTAGACCAAAATCTTTATATATAACATAGGATAAAGTTTATAATAGTTGCTAGTAATGACACTTGTAACTATTATCATATGCAGCGATAGTCCAGTCTGGCTAAGACTCTACCCTGCCACGGTAGTGACCCGGGTTCGAATCCCGGTCGTTGCATCATTTTTACATATGCGGTTGTAGTCTAGTCTGGCTAGGACTTGGGCCTTCCAAGCCTACGACCCGGGTTCAAATCCCGGCAGCCGCACTAACTTTTATAAAAAAACTATTTCTAAATAAATTAAAAAATTCATATTTACATATGCGGTTGTAGTCTAGTCTGGCTAGGACTTGGGCCTTCCAAGCCTACGACCCGGGTTCAAATCCCGGCAGCCGCACTAACTTTTATTACAAAAATTATTTCTATTAAATTCTACTTTTTATATTAATTTATTATTTATATTGATTAATTCTAGTTTTAAAATATTTACACTAAAATTTTAACAATCTATCATTTTTCAATTGCTTATTTTATCTAAATTTAATAAAAATTTAAATATTGAAATTATTATTATACTATATTATATAATAAAAAAAAATCAGTCAAAAGATGGCTGTGTAATTTTTCAGAGGGTGAAATATAAAATGAATGGTATAATAGTAGGAGCTGGACGTGTTGGCTATAACTTGGCTAAAAAGATGCAAACAGAACATGATATAACAGTTATTGAAAAAGATCATGATAGATTTGTTAGAGCATCTGAGGATCTTAGTTGTTATGTAGTTCATGGAAGTGCTGCAAATACATCAACACTTGAAAAAGCAAATATTCAATCTGCTGACTTTTTTGTTGCAGTAACAGGAAATGATGAGGTAAATCTCTTATCTTCTGTATATGCAAAAGAACATGGTGTTTCTATTATTTCATCAAAACTTAATAATCCAGACCATTCATCTATATTTGAGAAATTAGGAATAGGATTTATTAATCCTGAAAGAAGTGTTGTTAGATTTATTACACGTATGATTATCAGACCATCTGCACAATCTCTTGTAACTTTAGGAAAAGGTGGAGCTGAAATTCTTGAATTCACAGTACAAAATGAAGAACTAGATGGAAAGAAGATATCTGAAATTGAAAATGATTCACCTTATTTTAAAATTGTATCAAAATTTGTCAATGATGAAGATGATGCAATCATACCAAATCCAGAAACTATCATTGAAGTTGATGATTCTGTAAGTGTAATTGTAAAAAATGAATATCAAAAACAAGTACAACATTTATTTACAAATGAATAAAAAAAAATACCCCTCTCCATTAAATTAATAGAATTTAGATGTTTCACCCTTTAATAGTAAAATTTAACTAAAATTCAAAAGAAGATGAAGCAAATGACATCAGAGGTAACATCAGAAAGTATTATTACACTTTCAAATCTACTAAGAAAAGATGGTATGATTGTAAGTATACGTAGTTCAACAACAGCTTCATGGTTCTGGGAAAACTACCATGAAGACATTGATGAGGCACATCTAAAAGAATCATTAAAATGTATCTATGTTAAAAATAAAGAAGATGAAGTAAAATTTGACAGAGCATACACACAAGTATTTGATACAAAAAGCAAGGATAGCTATAGAAAATACAAAGAAAAAGTAAATAAAAAACGAAAAAAGATTGAAGAAACATCAGAAAATGTAAATGTTGAAGTTCAAACACAGGACAACACACAATATAATGAAAATATTGAATTAATTGAACAAAGAAAGAAAAGTAAAATAATCAATGAAAAACTTACACAAGATAGTATTGTACTTCTTGATAACTTTGATAATCGTGTATTTGACATATGTAGACGTTTAAGTAAAAAGATTGCAAATCAGAGAAAAAAACGTAGAAAACTTGCTCGTTCACATAAAATTGACATGCAACGTACAATACGATATAATCTTAAAAATGGTGGACACCTAGTTAAGTTATATACACAAAAACCTCCACTTAAAAAGACAAAACAAATCTTTCTTTGTGATGTGAGTGGATCATGTAAATGGGTAAGTACATGGTTTTTTGCAATACTTTATGGATGTTATAAGACATTTGATAAAGTTACAATATTTGACTTTGACAATAAAGTTGTTGATGTAACAGGAACATTTAACTGTGATTTTAAAAATACAAACGATATTAATGAAGCACACCAGGCATATGGTCTTAAATCATATGGACAATCTGATATGACAAAGGCATTTAAACAATTTGAAGAGGAAGCTAATTTAAATAATAAGACTGATGTTATAATTCTTACAGATTGTCGTGACTGGAAAGGTGAATTTGTTAATGGTAAACTTGAAAGTGCAGCTATTCTTGAAAGAATTGCTAAAAAGTCAAGACGTCTAATAATATTAAATCCTGAAAAGAAAATACGCTGGAATACACCTACAAGTTATGTATCTGAATATGAAAAAGCAGGTGCAACAGTTTATGAAACAGGTACACTTGAGCAGTTTGCTAATGTAATATCAAAATTATAAAAAAAATAAGTTAAATGTTTTAAAAAAAAATAAAGAGGTTATGAAATTAAACCCCTTTATTATCCTTTTTTTCTAGTTTTTAAGTAGATTATTTATGAAGTCCATATCTACATTATCTGCAAATAGATCTCCTAGTTGGTTGTAGTTGACACGTTTTGAATCTTTGAAATCATCATTACCCATGCCTAATTTTTCAAGTCCTTTATTTTCACGGAGAACATCGGTAAAGCTTCGTCTAAATTCAAAGTTATGGAATATTCCATGGAGGTATGTTCCACATACATTACCATTTACTGCTCCATCAAATTTACGTGATGTATCGTTTCCAAATCCTTTATCTAGTTTTATGAATGGTTTTACATCACCAAGTACTGTTACTGCTTCGTGTAATTCATAACCTGTTACTGGTGTGTTCATCTTAAATCCTAGAGGACTGTCTGCTATTACATGTCCACTACTTTGTTCTACTACTTTATCTGTTAGTGTTCCAAATTCTGTTTTTATATCAAGAAGTCCCATTCCATCAACAGATCCATATTTTGATTCTTTACACTTAGGATCTATGATTTTATTTGATAACATTTGATATCCACCACATATTCCAAATACTGGAATTTCTTTTGCTACTTCTTGTATGTAATCAAAGAGTCCTTGTTCTTTTAGTGCCATTAGGTCACTTACTGTATTTCTTGTTCCAGGTATTATTAATGCATCAAGATCATCAAATTTATCATATATATTTACTAGTTTTATTCCTACATCTGGTTCATAATCTAGTGGATCTATATCTGTAAAGTTTGATATTTTTGGAAGTCTTAGTGTTCCTATTGTAATTTTCTCATTTTCTGAGAAGTGATGTGTTGATAGTGATGCTGAATCTTCTTCTGGTAGATTTAATGTTTCATCAAATGGTATAATTCCAATAATTGGTATGCCTGTAATTTCTTCAACTTTTTTAATTCCTGAGTCAAGTACATCTGCATTTCCTCTGAATTTATTGATTATTACAGCTTTTATACGATTTCTATCTTCTTCTGGAAGTAGGAAGTATGTTCCTACAATTGATGCAAATACTCCTCCCTGGTCTATATCTGCAACTAGTATTACATCTGCATCTGTCATTCTTGCAATTAACATGTTTGCAAGATCTTTATCATACATGTTAATTTCAGCTGGTGATCCTGCACCTTCAATTACTGTTATATCATAGTCTTCATCTAGTTTTTTTAGTGATGATTCTATTGCATCTATTGCTTCATCTCTGAAGTTGTTTTGGTAGTCATCAAAGCGCATATCTCCTGCTGGTTTTCCCTGTACAATTACCTGTGATACAAATCCTTCTTTTGGTTTTAGAAGTATTGGATTCATGTTACAGTTTGGTTCTATGTCTGCTGCTTCTGCTTGCATTACTTGTGCTATTGACATTTCATCATTGTCTATCGTTGTATATGAGTTAAGTGACATATTTTGTGATTTAAATGGTGTTACACGATAGCCATCTCTTGCAAGTAAGTTACATAGTGCTGCAACTGTCAGTGTTTTTCCAGCATTTGATGATGTTCCTTGAAACATTATGTATTTCATATCATATTCAAATCCTTTTTAGTTGTTTAAAAATATTTTCTAATTTTTATATATGTTTTAGGAAATAATTTAATACTATTGATAATTATTTGTAGGATTTATGAATTTTGTAGCTATTTTTTTAGGATTTTTTTATTTTATTTTGAAATTTTTTAATTTAAAAAAGGTGTGAATCATTTTTTAAGTTTTAGTTTATTAAAACTATATTTTAAATACCTTAGGTTACTTAAATATTATTATAAATAGAAATTTATATATTAAATAGAATAAAGAAAATAAAAAGTATAACAAAAAAAATATAACTTAACATTAATTTAATAAAAATATAATCACAAAAAAAATATAATAATTTTAATCAAATAATTCACAAAAAAACTAAGGAGGGTTAAATATTACCACCCAAGATAATAACCAACAAGATGAAAACATATCACTCGAACTAGATGATGATATAGTTATTCCTGAAAATTCTGATATAAAAGAAGAAACAGAGGAAAGTCAACAAAAAGACGAAAAAACTGAAGAAAAATCAGAACCCACAAAAGATGACATAAAAAGTCACGTTATATCAGAAATTAACCCAGATGAATATGCAGATACAGAAGACATAGACATACCACCAATGCTAATTGACCAAATTATAGGTCAAGAAGAAGCTGTAGAAACAATAAAAAAAGCAGCAAAACAAAGAAGAAACGTACTTCTTATAGGAGAACCAGGTATTGGTAAATCAATGATTGCAAAAGCAATGGCAGAACTACTTCCACCAGAAGACCTACAAGATATACTTATATATCCAAATGTAGAAAATCCAAACAACCCAGTTGTAGGAGTAATGCCTGCAGGACAAGGAAAAAAAGTAGTTCAAAATGCAAAAGATGAATTCAAAAAACAAGAATCAAAAAAGAACACATTAACAATAGCAATAATAGCACTTATTATGGCAATAGGATTTATAACAAATCAATTCCTAACTGCAATAATAGCTGTTGGAATAGTATTTTTTGCATTATACCAAATCAAACCAAAATCCCAACATCTTGCACCAAAACTTCTAGTAAATAGTGATGCAAAAAAAGTAGCACCATTTATAGATGCAACAGGAGCACATGCAGGAGCATTACTTGGTGATGTAAGACACGACCCATACCAGTCAGGAGGACTTGGAACACCAGCACACGAAAGAGTAGAAAGTGGAATGATCCACAGAGCAAACAAAGGTGTACTCTACATTGACGAAATCGGTACAATGGACATGAAAACACAACAAGAACTACTCACAGCACTCCAAGAACATAAACTTCAAATTACAGGACAAAGTGATACCAGTAGTGGAGCAATGGTAAGAACAGATGCAGTACCATGTGACTTCGTACTTGTAGCATCAGGAAACCTTGAAGTACTCGATGGCATGCACATTGCACTTAGATCAAGAATACGTGGATATGGATATGAAGTATTCATGAAAGATACAATGGAAGATACATCAGAAAACAGAAAGAAAATATCACAATTTGTAGCACAAGAAGTTAAAAATGATGGACGTATACCACACTTTACAAAAGAAGCTGTAGGTGAAATCATCAAAGAAGCACAACGTCGTGCAGGTAAAAAAGACACACTTACACTTAAACTACGTGATCTTGGTGGACTTGTAAGAGCAGCAGGAGATATAGCAGTAGAACAAGGAGCTAATGCTGTAACACCAGAACATGTATTTGAAGCTAAAAAACAGGCAAGAACACTAGAACAACAAATAGCAGACAGATACATAAAACAAAGAAAAGACTACAGTGTATATTCAAATGAAGGATCAAAAATTGGATGTATCAATGGTCTTGCTGTAATTGGAGATTCAAGTGGTATAGTACTACCTATTGCTGCTGAAGCAGCCCCATCCCAGAGTAAAGAAGAAGGTAAAATTATTGCTGCAGGAAAACTTGGAGATATTGCAAAAGAAGCAGTACAAAACGTTGGAGCTATAATTAAGAAAAGTATTGGAACTGACATTTCAAACTATGATATACACATACAATTTGTACAATCATACGATGGAGTAGAAGGAGACAGTGCAAGTGTATCAATGGCAACAGCAATAATTTCAGCAATTGAAGATATACCAATTGATCAAACACTAGCACTTACTGGATCTTTAAGTGTACGTGGAACAGTACTACCAATTGGTGGAGCAACATATAAAATAGAAGCTGCAGCTCAATCAGGAATTAAAAAAGTATTAATACCTGCATCAAATCTTGATGATGTATTAATTGATAAAAAATATGTTGATGAAATTGAAATAATTCCAGTACATACACTTACAGAAGTACTAGAACATGCACTTGTAGGACCTAAAAAAGATGCATTTATCAATTCATTAAAAGAAAAACAACAAAAAACAAATCAATAAACACCAAAGACTAATCAAAAGAAGATAACTGATCTTCTTTTATTTTTTCCTATTTTTTTAGAAATTAAATTTTACATTAAAAAAACAATAGATTTTAATAATTTAAAACTTAGAAATAATAAATATCTTATTTTTTAAAAAAGAAACCAAAAACTTCTACTTAGAAAAAAAGAATTTGAATTTAAAAAAAAACATGTTTTAACAAGCCCCAAGGCTAGCAGATAAAAAAGGATAAATTAAGAATTTATAATAAATAAGGGGTTAAATTAGAGAAAAATAAAAAGAATACTTTTTTTTAGTTTTAAAAAAGAAAAACATGTTTTACTTAGAGAAAATAAGGGTTATATAGAGATATTTAATGGAATTTTAGATAATATGCCAATATTATCATTATACGAAATATACAAAAAATAGAAAAGGACAATCCCACCCTAAAAAAGTGACAAAGACAGACAATCATAACCCTTAAAGAAAAGATTATGGATAAAAACTGGAAAAAGAAATAAAAAAAATAACAATACTAAAACTATGAGATGGATTTTATGGAAAAATTAAAATTTAAAGATTTAAACATATCAGAAGAAATACAAAAAGCTGTAGAAGATATGGGATTTGAGGAAGCATCACCAATTCAGTCACTTGCAATACCAAAGATTTTAGCAAAAAAAGATGTAATAGGACAAGCACAAACAGGAACAGGAAAAACTGCAGCATTTGGAATACCACTTCTTGAAAATATAAATGAACATGATGAAAGTCTGCAAGCAATAATTTTATGTCCTACACGTGAACTTGCAATACAAGTTGCAGAAGAACTTAGAAAACTTGCAGCATACCTACCAGAAATAAATGTACTACCAGTATATGGTGGACAACCAATAGATAGACAAATTAAAGCACTGAAAAAAGGTGTACAGATAATTATAGGAACACCAGGACGTGTAATGGATCATATATCACGTGGAACAATAAATCTCAGTACAATAAAAACAGTAATACTTGATGAAGCAGATGAAATGCTTGACATGGGATTTAGAGATGATATAGAATATATTCTTGAATTCATACCAGATGAAAGACAATTTTTACTATTTTCAGCAACACTTCCAGGTGAAATACTTCAACTTGCACAGAGATACCAGAATGATTCTGAAATTGTAAAAGTAACACGTCATGAACTCACCACCCCTGATGTTGACCAGAAATACTTTGAAGTAAAAGAAGATATGAAACTCGAACTTCTATCAAGACTTCTTGATATAAATGATTTTGACTTATCACTTGTATTTTGTAATACAAAAAGAAAAGTTGACAAACTTGTAAGTCATCTTCAAGTAAGAGGATATCTTGCTGATGGTCTTCATGGAGATTTAACACAAAATCAGAGAGATCATGTAATGCGTAAATTTAAAAATGGTAACATTGAAATTCTTGTTGCAACAGATGTAGCAGCACGTGGTATTGATGTTGGTGGTGTTGAAGGAGTATTTAACTATGATATTCCAAATGATAATGAATACTATGTTCACAGAATAGGACGTACAGGACGTGCAGGTAAAACAGGAAAAGCATTTAGTTTTGTATCAGGACGTGAAATATATCAACTTCGTGATATTCAAAGATATGCAAAAACAAAGATTGAACAAGCACCAATTCCATCACTTATTGATGTAGAAGAAGTTAAAAAAGACAACTTCATAGAAGAACTTAAAGAAAGAATTAACACAGAAGATATTTCAAAAGAAACATACATCATTGAAAAACTTATAGAAGAAGATTATAACTCAATTGATATTGCAGCAACACTTCTTAAAGGAATTATTGAAGAAAGTCCATATAAACAGGAAGAATTTGGAGATACAGATGCAAATGAAGGATTTGTAAGATTCTTCATGAGTCTTGGAAGAAAACAAAACATTACAATTAGTGTAATTCTTAATTCAATCTATGAAAAAACAGCACTTACTGGTCGTCAAATAGGAAACATTGATATATTTGATAACTTCTCATTTATTGAAATTCCACAAGATCATGCATCAGACTTCTACAGATTCATGGGAGATACATACATAGACAATAAAAGAGCACACATTGAACCTGCAAAACCTCGTGATAAATCAAATAAAAAAGATAAGAAACGATATTCAAATAAAAGAAAAAGAAAAAGTAATAAATTCAATCCACATAAAAAAGATAATAACTATCATGGTGGAAAAAATACTTATCGTAAAGATAGTTATAATAAAAAAAATACTTATAAAAAACATTCATACCAGAATGATTCCTACAAGTCATATCAAAAAGATGACTACTAGAGTATAAATAATTATACTCCCAAATTTAACCACCCTTTTATTTTAAAAAAAAAGTTTATTTTTCTTGTATTTATTGTAATGTTTTTAAATGATCTGCTATTGTTTTTCCAACAGATATACTTGCAACTTCACTAATTAATGTATTTGTTGCTTTAACTGATGATGCTCCTGCTGCACTTATTTTAAGTATTGCATCTCCAACAAGTACTGGATGTACACATACAACATCTACTTTTTTTGCACCTTGTTTTTTAAGAATATCTATTGCATTTACTATTGTTCCACCTGTACTTATAATATCATCAACTATAATTACACTACGATTTTCAACAGATATTGATTTTGTTTTTGTTTTAACAACTTCTGGTGAAAGTCTTACTTTTTCAAGGTAGTCATAGTCTGTATCTAGAATTTCTGCAATTTCTTTTGCAAAGTTTTCTGCTCCCTTATCTGGTGCAAGTATTACAGGTTTTTTATCATCATGATTGTTTCTTATGTATTCAGCAATTGATGGCATTGCAGATAGGTTATCTACTGGTATGTCATATAAATCACAGATACTTTCTTCATGTAAATTTATTGATATTAAATGTTTTACTCCCATGCTTTGAATAAGTTTTGCTGTTGCTTTTGCTGAGATACATTCAACTTCTTTAAATCTACGTTCTTGTCTGCTGTATCCAAGATATGGTGAAACTACTGTAATATCTTCTATATTCATGTCACTAAGTGTGTCAAGTATGAAGAATAATTCCATCATATTTTCATCTTGTGGATATCCTGTTGATTGAATAATTACTACTTTTTCATCTTCTGGAATTTCATCTTTGATTCTGAAATATTTTTCTCCATCTGGAAACTTTTTAATTTCAACAGTACATAATTTTTCATCTAATTGTTTTGCTACTTCTGCAGCTAATGATTGTGATGCAGATCCTCCAATAATCACTTAATATTACTCTCCCTTTAATTATAAATCTTATGTTGTTGTGAATTTATTTTCTTTTTAGTTAAGAAAAAAATATTATAATGTTATATATTTAGTATTTATGATTTTTATTTTTAAAATAATTTACATATATTATCAATATTTTATAAAACTAATAAATAATACAAATTAATAAAATGTTATTAAATATAATACTTAAAAAAATTATATATAAAAATGTAAAATAAACATAATAATGTATAAAAAAAATTAATAAAATAATTTTATAAAATAATTGGAGAATAATCATGCATGAATTAGCTATGGCTTCAAGTATTGTAGATGCAATACTTGATACTGCTAAGAAAAACAATGCCATTGAAATAACAGAGGCAGTTATAGAAGTTGGAGAACTTACAATGCTCAATCCTGAACAACTCAGATTCATGATGGAAATTTTAAGTGAAGACAACATGCTTAAAGATGCTGAAGTTATAATTAACATGATCCCTATTGAAATTGAATGTGAAAACTGTGGATATGAAGGAAATGTTGAAGCAGACGAAGAAGAAGTAGATCATTATATGGCAGCAACAGAGTGTCCTGAATGTGGAAATACAAGAGTAAATGTAATAAAAGGACGCGAATGTAGTGTAAAAACAATAAAAATTGAAAAGGAAGATGAATAAAAATGCATAATGTAGCAAGTATTGAAATAGAACAAGATATAATTCAAGCAAACGATAAATTAGCATCAGCTAACAGAAAATACCTTGATTCAAAAGATATTTTCGCAGTAGACCTTGTAGGAGCTGTAGGATCTGGTAAAACATCACTTCTTGAAAAACTTATAGATGTAATAGAAGATGAAGATCTTGGAGTAATTGCAGGAGATATACTCAGTAAATTTGATGCAAAAAGAATTGAAGATAAAAACGTACCTGTAAAAGGATTAAACACAGGAAAAGAATGTCACCTTGATGCACACCTTGTTGAACATGCACTTGAAGATATTGATCTTGATGATATTTCAATGTTATTTATTGAAAATGTAGGAAACCTAATTTGTCCTGCAGACTTTAACCTTGGAGCTCACATTAGAACTGTAATTATCAGTGTAACAGAAGGTGACGACACAGCAGAAAAACACCCAATGATCTTTAAAACAGCAGATATGGCTATTGTAAACAAAGTAGATCTTGCTGATGCTGTAGGTGCAGATGCTGATAAAATGGTTGAAGATATTAAAACAATAAATCCTGACATACCAGTTGTAAAATGTAGTATTAAAACTGGTGAAGGTGTAGATGAAGTTATTTCATTATACAAAGAATTTAAAAACAACAAGTAGATAAGTTTTTTTCTACTTTCTTTCTTTTTTTACTAAATTTTATTAATAGAAGATTTATATTTTTTTAATTAAAAATTAAAGAACTTACCTCTTTTTTTTCATAAATCTTAAAAATATAAGGGATGGAATTAATCATGAAAATATGGATAGATATTGTAAATTCACCACATGTACGTTTTTTTAATGGTATTATTAAAAGACTTAAAGCTGATGGACATGAAGTTATTATAACAGCACGAGATTTTTCAAATATTCACGACTTACTTGATATTTTTAATATAGAATATACATCTATTGGTGATCATGGTGTTACACTTGAAGAAAAGCTTCTCTCAAGTACAAAACGTGCATATGATCTTGCAAATTTTATTAAAGATAAAGATATTGATGTTGCAATTACAAAGCATTCTATTGAACTTCCAAGAGTTGCATTTGGTCTTAAAATTCCAAATATTTTTATTCTTGATAATGAACATGCAATTGCTGCAAATAAGTTAACTCTTCCTCTTGTAAATAAGCTTGTTATTCCCGAAATTTTTGATGTATGGGATAGTATAAAATTTGGTATGGATCCTAATAATATCATTCGTTATGATGGAACATGTGAAGTTACACATCTTGAAGATTTCACATACAATGAAAACATACTTGAGGATTTAGATATTGAAGTTTCAAAGAAATATACTATTTTAATGAGACCAGAACCATCACTTGCATCATATCTTGATACAGATTGTAATAAATCAGTACTTACACCTATAGTTGATGAACTAAAAGATATTGCAGACATACTTGTAATTCCAAGATTTAATGCTCAAAGTGAAATATTTAAAGATATTGATGGTGTACATGTTGTTAAAACACCTGTTGATACATTTAGTCTTATGAAACGATGTGACCTTGTAATTGGAGCAGGAGGTACAATGAATCGTGAAGCAGCACTTCTTGGAACACCTGTTATATCATGCTATCCTGGAGCACAACTATCTGTAGATTCATACTACATAAAACGAGGATTAATGAAACGTTCAACAGATCTTAATGAAATAATAAAACTTGCAAAACAATTACTTGAAAATAAAGATGAACAAGTTACACTAAAAACAGATGATCTTGTTGATATAATAGTAAATGAAATCTATAAAACATATAATGAAAATTCATCCTAAATTTTCATACCCCTTTTTTTTAATCTCCCAAATTTTTTATAAAAAAAATAATAATTTCTCATTTTAAATAATATTCATAAAAATAGTATAATCATAAAAAAAAGAACTTCTTTAGTGGACTAGTCGGGAGTTGAACCCGAGGCCTCCGCCATGCCAAGGCGACGCTCTACCAAGCTGAGCTACTAGCCCATATTTCTATTTAATATTTATATATTTATTAATATTTATTTTTTATGTAAATTTCAACAACCCCATAAAATTGTCACTTTAAATTTATTTTACATACTTATTAATAAAATAAAGTAATATAATATAGAATATAGATAAAAATATTTTCTAAAGCATAAAAAAAGGACATTATATTCTTTCTTTAGAAAAAGTTTTAGAATTCATTTATGAATTGGAGGTTGAATTATTACATGGCATTAATAGCTACAAATCACCTATTGTTTATAATAGAATTTGCAATTCTTATACACATAGGAGTACTTCTACTATTAAATTTTGTAGATTTAAATCTTAACCTTGCATTTTTCGTAGCACTGATTGCTAGTGCAGGATTAACATTAATATTTGGTTTCGATGCTGCTTGTCTTCTTCTTCCTATGTTAAATCATCATGAATTTACACATCCATACGGGCCGTTAGCAATACTCTTTGTAGTAACGGCGTGGGCATGTATACCCATGTTTAAGGATGACAAGTTAAAGATTAACAATATTAAAATGTTGTTAATTATTATGACAATAGGTATAACAATATTTGGTGCAATTGTTCACAGAGATTTCCTTATCATGTGGATTCTTGGATTACTTATTGGTGTATTTATTATCAGTAAATTATTCAAACACTCATCATCCAAACTTCTATCTGCAAGAAATGTAATTCTTATAATTGGTGCATTAATTGCCGTATTTGGATTAATGGAACTTCTTGCACAAGTATTAAACATGCCTATTATAAGTCCTCTTTCAAGAATTGATCGTATGAATACAAATCAATTTGCAAGTCTTCAGCTAGTAATAGATAATACAAATCTATATGGACACAATCCAAATGCTACATACTGGGGAAATTCAAGTCTAGGAAGCAGTGATGGTTACATATCACTTCCATTAACATTCATTACATACTTTGGTCTTCCATTCCCATTGTTTTATGGAATTCTTGTAACTAAAAAGGATGTTATTGACTACTTCTTACCTGGAATATTTGGTATAGGATTTGACTTTGGATACATTATACTTGCATTATTAATTATCTGGATTCTTATTGTGATGATCATAGGATTTAAAACATTAACTAAGTACAGACTTCAAAGAGAACGTGGAAATAGGAAATTTAGAGGTAGAGAGGCGTTACTTGTTGGATCATTATCAGCATTTATTGCACAGACAATTTTAGGACTATTTGTTATTACAAGGACAATAAATGGTTCAGCACTGGTAACATACATATTCCTTAGTGCTATGGTTATAGCACACGTTGTTACAACAAAACGATAAAACAATAAAAAGGAAACCTAAAACTAACCACCCCCTTACTTATTTTTTTTAGAAAAACTTCAAAAGTTTTATTTATTTTAGATATTTTTTAAAAATTAATAATACATTACAAATATAGTATTATACAATAAAACATTATTTTTATTTTAAATAGGCAAATTAGGAGTTTTTTTTATGATACTTGATATAAATCCAATACGATGTGTAAGATGTGGATTATGTGAATCAGTATGTATATTTGATAATATATCACTAGAAGGAGATGTTCATGAGGTAGGAAATGACTGCTTTAAGTGTGGACATTGTGTTGCAATCTGTCCAACAGGTGCAATAAATCTCAAGGAATATGAAGATTATGATACAATAAAAACAAAATATAAAACTGACTCACTACCAGTAAATTATGATGATTTTCTTGAAGTTTTAAATAGACGCCGAAGTATGCGTTGGTTTAGAAAACAGAAAATTGAAAAACAAACATATGAAAAACTATTTGAATGTGTATATAACTCACCAACAGCTACAAATGCACAGGATCTTGAATTTGTTGTAGTATCAGAGAGAATTGATGAATTTAATGATATGCTCTATGACATACTAAAAGATCACACAGATATACATCCACGTGTTGTTGAATTTATTAAGTATATGGAAAATAACAAGGAAGGTAAAAATCCTATGCTTTGGGATGGACGTGAAGTAATTCTTGGATTTTCAACAAATGCTACAACTACCTGTGTTGCTGCTGCAAGAATTGAGATAATGGCACAAATTATGGGTCTTGGTGGATTTTATAACAAGTTTATTGTACTTGCTGATGAATTTGATCATGAAAAAGTCATGTCATTTTTCCCAGATATAGACAGTGATAAACATCTTCATTCAGCATTTATAATAGGATATCCTAAGAAGAAATTTAAAAGACCACTTCCAAAACGTGAAGTTAAAATTAGCTATGAATAAAATATAATAATAATTAATTGAGGGTAATATATAATGAACATAACTACAACTATTGTTGGTAGCTATCCTGTCATATCACATGAGGCTAACTGTTTCGGGGATAAATTAAGAGATCATCTTGGAATATATGATAAATATCATGACTCTATTGTTCATACAACAACCATGTTTGCAAAAAATGGTATTGATGTTATATGTGATGGTCAGCCAAGAGATGATATGGTTAAGATCTTTGCAAGTAAAATTAATGGATTTGATATTATTGACAACTCTGTACATGTTATAGGAAAAATCACACCAGCAGCTCATGCTATTGGAGTTCGTGATCTTAAACTTGCATATAATGTTGCACATAAAATTAACAATAAATATCAACTACACACATCACTTGATGATATCTTTAAAGGCAAAGCAAAAGGAATTAAAGGTATGCTAACAGGACCAACTAGTATAATACATTCATGTGCTATTGATAATTTCTATGCAAATAAACAAGAAGCAATATTTGATCTTGCAAAAGCACTATGTTATGAGGCAAAACAACTACAAAAAGCAGGTGCATGTGCAATACAAATAGATGAACCATTCATATCAACAGGAGTTGAAGATATAAAAGTATCAAAAGAAGCAGTAGAAATAATAGCCGAATCTGTTGACATACCTGTTGTTGTACATGTATGTGGAGATCTAAAAGATGTACTTAAAGACCTGCTAGAATTTGATGTAGAAGTACTAGACTTTGAATTCCAAGGACAAAAAGACAACATAAACACACTAAAGAAAGTATGGACTAAAAATACAGATAAAAAAATAGCAATAGGATGTATAGATACAAAACTTCATGAAGTAGATGATGAAGATGAAGTTAAAAATACAATCAAAAAAGTAGTAGATATAATGCAAAATGAAGATGTAATAATAGATCCAGACTGTGGAATGAGAATGCTAGATGAAGAAGTTGCAATAGGAAAACTTGAAATTTTAAATAATATAAAAAATGGTGGTATCATATAATGGCAAAATTTATAAGAACAAACAACATAGCAAATGCATGGCTAATGAGTGTAAAAAAGATAATGCAAGAAGGACATGAAGTAGTAGATGAACGTGGAAGTCTAACACGTGAACTTCAAAATGTGATGATTGAAATTACAGATCCAGACGACAACACAATACCAGAGTGCAGTCCATGGAAAGATGACAGACTTGAAACATACAAACAAGAACTACTAGATGCATCAAATGACCAGGGATTTGTATACACCTATGGAAATCGTCTACGTCAATACTTCAATATTGACCAACTAGATACATGTATTGAAAAACTTAATAATTGTCGTCAGTCAAGACGTGCAATTGCAATAACAATCGACCCAATACAAGACAATAGTGTAGATGAAATACCATGTCTTCAAGAAATTGCATTTTTAATACGTAATGATGAACTATACATGACAGACTTCTTCCGTAGCAATGACTGTGGAGGTGCAACATTTCCAAATCTCTTTGGAATACGAGAAGTAGGATATTATGTTGCAAAAAATACAGATACAAAACTTGTAAATATGGTACATCATGCAATGAGTCTTCACATCTATGAACATGACTGGGATAAATGTAATGAAATATTAAGAAAATATTAATAAAATTAATAAAAACTTAATTATCCATGACTAGTGCATAGTAAAAATAGATAAACAATTATTAAAAAAAACAAATAAACATTTTAAATAATTTTAAATGAAATAAATTGGAGGCTAATATATGGCTGAAAGTATGAATATAGAAGCAAAAAAAATAACAGACAAAATGATTCAAGATGCAGAAAAACTTAACATTGAAGCATTTCAACTTGAAAACAACACAACAGTAATTGATTGTGGAGTAAATGTAGCTGGAAGTATTAAAGGTGGAGAATTATTTGCAAAAGTATGTCTTGGTGGAATATCAGATGTAGGTATTTCAATACCTGGTGATTTAAGTGATATTATGGCAATGCCTGCTGTAAAAGTTAAAACTGACTTCCCAGCACTATCAACACTAGGATCACAAAAAGCAGGATGGAAAATAAGTATAGGAGACTACTATGCAATAGGATCAGGACCTGCACAAACTCATAAATTTATAAACAATCCAATCTATGAAATGACAGGATATAGTGAAACAGCAGATGTTGCAGTAATTACCCTTGAAGCTGATGAACTTCCAAATGTTGAAGTTGCAGAATATATTGCAAGTGAATGTGGCGTAACACCTGAAAATCTTGTTATTGTTGTTGCACCAACATCATCACTTGTAGGATCAATTCAAATATCTGCAAGAGCACTTGAAACTGGAATCTTTAAAATGTATGAAATACTCGACTTTGATGTTACAAAAATAACATATGCAGCTGGTATTACACCTATTACACCTGTTGATCCAGATGGATTTAAAGCAATGGGAAAAACAAACGATGCTATCATCTTTGGTGGACGTGCATACTACTACATACAGCCTGATGAAGGAGAATGTCTTGAAGAACTTGCAGCAAATCTACCATCATCTGCATCAGATAAATATGGTGAAAGCTTCATAGAATTATTCAAACAAGCAGATGGAGACTTCTATAAAATGCCAAAAGATATCTTTGCACCAGCACAAGTTATTGTAAACGATATGCTTACAGGTCAAATGTATCATACAGGATTTATAGATCTTGAAAGACTTAAAAAATCATTTGAAGTAATTGAAATTATTAATAAAAAATAATTACACAAAAAAAATTAAGGAGTTGTTAAATTAATGTCTAAAAAAATTGGAATTTGTAGTACTACATTTTCACGATATGATATGGGAGCTGCTGCAATTAAACAGATCAAAAAACAAGTAGATGGAGTAAAATTCATTGAAAGATATGTTCCAGGTGTTAAAGATTTACCTGTTGCATCTAAAAAACTTATTGAAGAGGATGGATGTGACATTGTAATGGCATTTGGTATGCCTGGTGGTGAAAAGATAGATAAACTATGTGCACACGAGGCAAGTACTGGTCTTATTCAAGCACAGCTTATGACTAACACCCATATTCTTGAAGTTTTTGTTCATGAAGATGAAGGAATTAATGATAAGGATCTTAAAGAACTTGCACATAACAGAGCAGTTCAACATGCAGATAATCTTGTTAAAATGCTATTTAAACCTAAATCAATGAAGAAAGAAATTGGTAAAGGAATACGTGAAGGTAGAGAAAACAAAGGACCATTATAACTTGGACATATTAACAATTTAGTAATTATTTAACCCCCATTTTATTTTTATTTTTTTTAGAAAATTATTTGGAAATTAATATATTTTAGAAATAGAAAGTATTTATTTTATATATTATTATAGCTATTAATTTTATATAATATTAAAAAATAGTAGATAAACAATGTTTAATTTTAGTATCATATGATACAATTATATTTAAAAATATTACACAATAATTACCACAAAATATACATATACCTTAATTATATAAAAAAATATGGTATTATGATTAATAACAAATCTGATATAAGTTTACGTTTTTCAGCTATTGATTGTGATACATCAACTAAGTATTACCAGTTAACTCAGAAAATTTCTGATGAACAAAAACAGTTAGTTAAACCTTACTTTGAGTACTACACACCTGAAAAATTCTCAAATAAGGAAAATGTTGCTGGAAATTTAGAAGGTTGGATGTGTAAAGATGAAGATATTCAGACAGTAGAAGAACTTCTTGGTATCTATGAACATCACAAAAAGCGTATGGCTAAACTTGAAGCAATAGATGAAAAAATAGAAAATACTCTAAAAGATTCAATAAAAGATATTGATTGTCTTTTAGAATTAAATATATAGATTATAACCTATTTCTTTTTTTATAATTTTTTTTTATTTATAACAACTTTAGCGTCATTTTTTTGAAATTGTATTCATTTTATTTAGATCTTCTCCATGTATTTCCACATTTTGTGCAGCGATAGAATCTTGTCTCAGCTTCATCACTTTTTCTCATTTGTACTAGCCACCATTCAAGTTCACGATTTCCACATCTGTAGCATAAACCTTTTGTTGTTGGTAGTGTATTTATTTTTTCACCTGCTATGATAATATCCTCTTTTTGTGATACGTCTTGTTCTATGATATAATCCTCTTTTTGTTTATCTGTTAGTGATTTGTCATATCCACATTCAAAGCAGTGAAGTATGCCATTTTTTGGAAGTAAAACCTTTCCACATTTTGGACAAAATTCCATTTTAAAAAAAGACCTCTTTTTATATTTAATATAACTTAGTATATTATTGGTAAGTATTAATATTATTATTAATTTAATTTTATTTTAAAAAATATACTAAACATTATATAATAAGAAAAATAAATAAAATATAGTATGATAGATTATTTAGTTATAATCTATATTTTCTTATAATATGAAAAATCCATTTCATATTATTTTTATATGAAAATTTTTCGGGATTAATATTCCAAAAATTTAATGAATATAAACTCTTTTCCTAGACTTTAAAATAAAGTTACTAGGAGAACTATTATATTTTTAGGAGAATATTAATAAAAAAGCAAATAATTAGTTTTACTGTTATTTCTTTCTACTCCTTAAAAATAATTATTAAAGAAAAACTTTAATATTGGATGTGGCCTTAAGGCTGAACAATTGAGGTAGATATAATGTATAAGTATTTAAAAGATGCATGGAAAAACCCATCAGAATCATATGTAAAAGAACTTATGAAAGAAAGATTACCTAGATGGAGAAGACAACCTGTTATTGTAAGAATCGACAAACCTACAAGAATCGACAGAGCAAGAAGTTTAGGTTACAAAGCAAAAACAGGATACGTAGTAGCTAGAATCAGAGTTAGAAGAGGATCAAGAAGAAAATCAAGATTCAAAAACGGTAGAGATCCAAAAAGAATGGGTGTAAAGAAAATTTCAGGAGAAAAATCCATTCAGAGAATGGCTGAAGAACGTGTTGCACGCAAATATCCTAACTTAGAAGTACTAAATTCATACTGGGTATGGGAAGATGGTAAAGCTAAATACTACGAAGTAATAATGGTTGATCCACAATGTCCTACAATTAAAAACGACAATTCCATCAACTGGATTTGTTCAAACAAACACACCAGACGTGCTCACAGAGGTTTAACAAGCGCTGGTAAAAAAGGAAGAGGATTAAACAAAAAAGGTAAAGGTGCAGAAAAGGTTAGATAAATGATTCATAACATTTCGTATAGAACATTTGTTTATACAACCGAAGATGAAGATAAGGTAACAGATGCAATAAGTTACCTTTTCTTTAATTCTTTACCTGAAGCAACCATTGATGAGGATCATTTCAACAATGAAATTCTTGTCCTATCAGATAAAATAACAAAAAAACGATCAATACGTGAATTTATTGATTTTCTTAATGAAAACCTATCAGATGCTGATAAAGAAACTATTAAAGATGAATTATCACGCAGAATTGATGATAAAGGTAACTTATTTTTAAGATTTGATAAACAAGAAGCAGTTGATGAAAATCTTAAATTAACCTACTCAGGTAATGCAATACATACAAAGATTAAAATTGCATCTTATCCTTCAAATAAGGAAAATGCAATTAAGGTTGCAAAAGAGAAGATTTTTAACTTCTTATAAAAAATCAAATTTTTTTAAACTATTAATTTTTTTCTAAAAATTAAAATGAAATTTTAACCTAATTTCTTTTAATTAATTTTTACAATTTATTTATAAAACAAATATAAGCGAGGATTTTCAAGTTATGTGCTATTTTTATGATTTTAATATTAAACCTGAATTTGAAATTATAGATACACTTAGTAAATTTAATTACCATGGTGCATGTATATTTTATGATCCAAGAAAGTATTCAAATAAAGAGATTGATGAATCATTTAATGAACTTCAAAGTAGAACTGATCTTAAATTATATCATGGTGTATATATTAAAGAGGCAAATCCTCAAGTTATGTCTAAACAAGTACAACATTTCTATAAAAAAGCTGATCTTATAATGGTATCAGGTGGAGATAGTAAACTTAACAGGGCAATATGTGAAATGCCACAAGTTGACATTATTAATCATCCATATAAAAACAATAAAAATAGTGGAATTAATCATGTTCTAGCAAATCTCTTAGTTGAAAATAATATTACAGTAAACATCAATATAATGGATATACTTAATAATCATGGATTTTACAGAGCAAAGATACTTTCACAAATTAATCAACTCATACATCTTCAGAAGAAATTTAACTTCAGAATGATACTATCAAGTGGTTCAAGAAGCTTTTATGATGTAAGATCACCAAATGATATGATAAATCTAAGTTCTCTTATGAATATGGATGAAGAATTTGCAAAAAAAGCTCTTAGTTGTAATATGCAAGAAGTTATTGACAATATTGATGTACATAAAAGAAGTATTGTTGAGGGAATTCAAATTATTGACTAAAAAAAATATAGGATAAGATGATGTTATTATGAAGATGTCTAAATTAAAAATTTTACCTCCCACACTACGTGAGAAGAAACGATATGTTGCATTTGAATTATTTTCTGAAAATAAGATTAATAAGGATGATTTCATAGTATTTATGTGGAATAACTTAATTAACTTATATGGTGAGATAACCTGTGGAAATATTAATCTATGGCTTATTAGTTTTAAATATATTGAACATAAAAATAATAGATTTAAATATAAATGTATTGTTAAATGTCAAAGGGGTTATGAAAAAAATATTCACACAATGCTTGCAAGTATTATACGATATAAAAATATGCGTCTTGTAGCACATACTCTTGCAACATCAGGTACAATACATTCACTTGATAAAAAATATGACCTTCTATAACAATTTCTCTTTTTTATCTATTTTTATAATTAATTAATGGTAATTACTAATATTATAAAAAAGATACATATTATATAATAATAAATTATTTTAAATTATAAACTCATTTTTTTATTGGAAAATAATATAATTCATTTCCCAATAAGGAATAATAAAATTAAATAAATAAATATTTTTAACTGATTATTATGGCAATACATCCAATAGAATTCCGATACGGTACTCCTGAAATGAAAGCTGTATGGGAACAGGAAGCAAAATTACAAAACATGTTAAAAGTTGAAGCAGCACTTGCTAAAGCTGAAGGTGAAATAGGATTAATTCCAAAAGAAGCAGCAGATGAAATTAATAGAAAAGCTTCAACAGAATATGTTAAACAAGAACGTGTAGATGAAATTGAAAGAGCTACAAACCACGATATTGCAGCATTAATGAAAGCATTACAAGAAGTATGTGATGATGATGCTGGAGAATATGTGCATTATGGTTCAACAAGTAATGATATTATTGATTCATCACAATCATTACAACTTAAAGAATCAATTGAAATTATAAGAGCAAAAGTTGTTAAACTTATTGAAGTATTAATTGATCTTGCAGAAGAACATAAAGATACAGTTACAATAGGACGTACACACGGACAACATGCTCTTCCTACAACATATGGTATGAAATTTGCAATCTACATAGATGAACTTATGCGTCAACTTGAAAGACTTGACCTTACACAAAAACATGTATGTGTAGGTATGATGACAGGAGCTGTAGGTACAACAGCAGCACTTGGAGATCAAGGATATGACATTCATATGAGAGTATCTGAAATTTTAGGATTAAATCCTGTACAGATTTCAAACCAAGTTGTACAAAGAGATAACCATGCAGAATTCATTATGACACTTGCAAACATTGCAAGTACACTTGAAAAAATGGCACTTGAAGTACGTAACTTACAAAGAACTGAAATTATGGAAGTTGGAGAAAAATTCGACCCTGAAAAACAAGTTGGTAGTAGTACAATGCCACATAAAAGAAACCCTATTACTGGTGAAAGAATTTGTGGTGTTTCAAGAGTTATTAAATCATACGTTAATGTTGCACTTGCAAACAACCCACTATGGCACGAACGTGACTTAACAAACTCATCATCAGAACGTATTATACTTCCTGAATCTGCAATTCTTACAGATTACATACTTAATTTATCAATTAAATTATTCTCAAAACTTGACTTCTATGATGAAAACATTGAACACAACCTTAACTTAAGTAATGGTCTTATAATGGCAGAAAGATTCATGTCAAAACTTACACAAAAAGGTATGGGAAGACAAAGTGCTTATGCTCTTGTACGTTCCTGTTCAATGGATGCATATGCTCAAGATACAGGTCTTCGTGAAATCTTATCACAACAAGAAGAAATTCTTAAATACCTTACACAAGAAGAAATTGATGAAACAATGGATCCACACACATACCTTGGAAGCAGTACTAAATTTGTAGATAATGTAATTAGTAGAGCTAAAGATGTTATAGGTGAATAGATTATAAAATGAAAACTATTTTATTCTAACCACCCATCTACTTTTTTTTATTTTTTTTAGTATGATTGTTTATTAATTCATTGTTTTATTATTGTTTTTATCTTCATATAGTATGTAAAAATATATTAATAACAAATAGTTATAATAAGTAATTGTAATAACTTAAATAACATAATAACAAAAAAAATATAAAATTTTAAATTAATTAATAATAACTTTTTCAATAAAAACAAATGTGAGGTATAGAAATTATGCAACAATTTTCAAGTGCAGGATATGACAGAGCACTAACAGTATTTAGCCCAGATGGACGTTTATTCCAGATTGAATATGCAAGAGAAGCAGTTAAAAGAGGAACACCAGCAATAGGAATAGTATCACAAGATGGTGTTGTTCTTGCAGTAAATAAAAAAGTTAAAAGTAAACTCATTGTACCATCATCAATTGAAAAAATATTTAAAATTGATGAACACTTAGCAACAGCATCAAGTGGACTTGTTGCAGATGCAAGAAGACTTGTAGATGTTGCAAGAACACAAGCACAAGTTAATAAAGTAAACTACCATGAACCTATATCTGTAACAGGTCTTGCAAAATATATTGGTGATCTTGAACAGATGTACACCCAAAGTGGTGGAATTAGACCATTTGGTATTTCACTTATTATTGGAGGAGTATCTGATGGTGAATGTAAATTATATGAAACAGATCCAAGTGGAGCACTTGTTGAATATAAGGCAACATCAATAGGATATGGACGTGAAAAAACACTTAACTTATTTGAAGAAAAATACACAGATGACATCTCACTTGATGATGCAATAGATCTTGCAGTAGAAGGAATCTATGTTGCAACAGATTCTAAAATATCTGATGATGATAACATAGAAATTGCAATTATTGACAAAGATACAGAAAAATTCAGAAAACTTGATGAAGAAAGCATCAATGAACGCGTTGAAAAACTTCTAGAAAGAAAAGAAGAAGAAAAACGTGAAGCTGAAGAAAAAGCTAAAAAAGAAGCAGAGGAAAAAGAAGCAGAAGAAAAAGCAAAAGCAGAAGCTGAATCTAAAGCAAAAGCTGAAGAAGAAGCTGCAAAAGAAGCAGAAGAATCAGAAGATGCAGAAGCTGAATCTGAAGAAGTTGCTGATGAAACCCCTGCAGATGATGAATAGATTCAACATCAACATACCTAACCACCCTATTAAATTCTTTTTTTTTATTTTTTTTTAAAATTACTATTTTTTCATACAATAAAATCATCATATAAAAACTACCTAAATTATTAACTTATTTATCAATATAGAAATAAATTATTAATAGTATTAGTAAATTAAAAAACAAATAAATATAATAGATCTAGAAAGATGAAAATTCAATAAAATTAAAATTATACTGAAATTAAACTAGAAACTAAATATTAAAAAAAAATGTGTAGGTGAAATTAATTATGGTAAATGTAGATGAAGCAGTTATTGCAAGACTAGAAAGCTATGGTGAAAGATTTGAAATACTAGTAGATGCAGAACTTGCAAGTGACTATAAAAGTGGATCAGATGTTGCAATTGAAGATGTAATTGCAGTAGAAGAAGTATTTAAAGATGCACATAAAGCAGATAAAGCATCAGAAGAAAATATGATGAAAGTATTTGAAACAACAGATGTACTAGAAGTTGCAGATAAAATCATTCATAAAGGAACAATACAAATAACAGCAAAACAAAGACGTCAAATGCAGGAAGAAAAAACAAAACAAGTAATTGCACAAATTGCACGTGAAGCAATCAACCCACAAACAAAACTTCCACATCCACCAAAACGTATACAAAAAGCAATGGAAGAAGCAAAAGTACACATTGATCCAATGAAAAGTGTAGAATCACAAATAAAACCAACAGTAAAAGCAATTCTTACAAAAATACCAATAAGAATTGAAAAAGTACAAGTTGCAGTAAAAATACCAGGAACATATGCAGGAAAAGCATACTCAACAATAAGCCAATTTGGAAAACTACAAAAAGAAGAATGGGAATCAGATGGTAGTTGGATTGGTATTGTAGAAATACCAGGTGGACTTCAAGATGAATTCTACAGAGAACTCAGTGGAATGACACATGGTGAAGTTGAAACTAAATTAATGAAATAAATAATCATAGCCTAAAATTTTTTAGATGTGTTAAATTATGCGATATGTAGAAAATAAGGAAATGGTACTACCAGGAAGTCTTCTTGCTGATAATAACTATAAAGCAGGAAACTTTACATTTAAAGAAGATGGTAAAATCTATTCAAATACAGCAGGACTTGTTTATTTTGACAGTGAACGCGTATATGTCATACCATTTAAAAATACATACAACCCAGAATATGGAGATCTTATAATAGGACGTGTTATAGGATCAACATACTCATCATGGACTATTGATATTAACAGTGCATATAATGGATTTCTATTAACATCAGAAATATATGATAAAAATGAGCCAAACATCAACAATGTCATTAATGTAAACGATGTACTACTACTTCGTGTAGGTAATGTTGATGAAATACACAGAGTAAAACTAACACTCCGCTCACATGGTCTTGGTAAGTTTAATCAAGGTGTAATAGTTGATGTTAAACAGCCAACAATACACTTTTTAAGTGAAGAAAATGCATTTCTAACAAATATGATACAAGAATATACACATACAGATATCATAGTTGCAAAAAATGGACTAATATGGCTTAATGGTCTTAAAGAAAACATAGAAAAAACTATTGAAATAATTAATTTAATAGAAAAAAATCCATTCAAATACAATCTAATTAAAGACGTACAAAGTATGCTTATAAAATTCCAAAAAGAGGGATATTAAATGAATAATCAATTTATACGTGAAGATGGAAGATCTGCAACAAGTTTCAGAAACATGAAAATGGAAGTTGGCATACTTAACAATGCTGATGGATCTGCATACATTGAATGTGGAGGAAATAAGATACTTGTAGGTGTATATGGACCAAGAGAACTTCATTCAAAGAAACATTCAAAACCTGATGGTGCAGTACTTAGATGTAAATATAACATGGCACCATTTTCTGTAACAGAAAGAAAAAGACCAGGAAATGATCGTCGTTCAACTGAAATATCAAAACTTATATCTGAGGCAATTACACCATGTGTATTTCTTGAAAAATATCCAAGAGCATCAATTGATATTTCAATAGAAGTACTTGAAGCTGAAGGTGGAACACGTTGTCTTGGTATTATTGGTGCAAGTCTTGCTCTTGCTGATGCTGAAATTCCAATGCGTGATCTTATAAGTGCATGTGCTGTTGGAAAAGTTGATGGACACATTGTACTTGACTTATCAGAAAAAGAAGATCAGACAGGAGATGCAGATGTACCTGTTGCTATAATGCCTAGAACTGGTGAAATAACATTTCTCCAGATGGATGGTAACCTAACACAGGAAGAATTTATGGAAGCTCTTGATCTTGCATATGCAGGTTGTGAATTTATTAACAACCTTCAACGTGAAGCTTTACTTAAAAAATTTAGAGGAGAATAAGAAACTATGGTTAATGTAATTTCAGAAGTGTCAAAAGAAGCCATATTTGATCTTTTAAATCAGGGAAAAAGAATAGATCATAGAATGTTTACAGAATACAGAGATATTACAATTAAAACTGATTATATTTCAAAAGCTAATGGTTCAGCTCTTATTTCTATTGGTAATACAACAGTTATTGCTGGTGTTAAAGCTCAACTTTCAACACCATTTAGTAATTCTCCTGATGAGGGAATATTAATTGTAAATACTGAAACTCTTGCTTTAGCAAATAAAAACTTTGAACATGGACCACCTAACAAGTTTACTGTTGAAATTTCAAGAGTTGTAGATAGAACAATACGTGAAGCTCCACTTATTGACTTAAAACAGTTATGTGTTGTTGAAAACTCAAAAGTATGGAAACTACACGTTGATATTTACATTATTGACTTTGATGGTAATATGATGGATGCAGCAGCACTTGCTGCAATTTGTGCACTCCTTACAACTAAGATTCCAACAGCATCATGTGTTAATGATGAAATTACAATTGATGAAGATACACAGATGAATCTTCCAATTAAAAACAAATGCATGCTTACAACTGTTACAAAAATTAACAATCAGTTAATATTTGACCCTACATATGATGAAGAACAACTTATGGACTCAAGTCTATCTGTAGGTTTTAGAGAAGATGGTTCTCTTTGTGCAATGCAAAAATGTGGTCTTAATGTTATGAGTATGGCTGAAGTTAAAAAGACTATTAAACTTGCTGAGATAAAATCAAAAGAATTCTTTGAAATAATTAATCAATTAAAATAATAAACTTTATATTAAGTAACAACAAATATATTTAATAGTTATATTATAAGGGTTTAATAGAAATTAGGTATCTATTATTTAATTCCGAAATAATATTATTTTTAAAGCTAATTATTAATAGAAGGACAGCTTCTTGCTGTATATTCTTTGTTAATGAATATGAGAGTTGTTTTGAGCAATTATAATTATAAAAAGTGACATTTTTAGGTTTTTGTTATTTTTTGAAACATAATTATATTTGATTCTCAAAAAGTTTTTATCTTCAATATAATGGAAAAAAAATATTTTAGAGTATTTTTATTAAAAAAAGGAAGATAATATATAAATCTTTTTTAATTATTAACTTAATGGAAGGTGAAAAAATGGTAAGAAAAAGTAAAGTTGGATCTACTGGTCGTTTTGGAGCTAGATATGGAAGAAAAGCTAAAAGAACAGTGAAAGATATCGAAGATAAAATGCATGCAAAACACGTTTGTCCTAAATGTGACAGACCAGGAGTAAAAAGAACACATGCTGGTATCTGGAAATGTAAAAAATGTGGTAACGTATTTACCGGCGGAGCTTATGTTCCAGCAACACCAATGGGAAAAGTTGCAAAACGTAACATTAAACGTATTACTGGAGGAGAATAAGTATGTACAAATGCATTAACTGTGGACAAAGTGTGGATATTAAAAAATATTCAGAATCAAAATGTCCTAAATGCAGATACAGAATTTTATTTAAAGAAGTTCCTGTAGTAAAACGTACAGTAAAAGCCAGATAAAAAAATTTTTTACTATTTTTTTAAATAAAGAGTAGATTATTTTTACATAATCTTACCCTCTTTATTTTTTTAATTAAACTCAAAATTTAAATTAAATCAAACATAATTCTTTTTATTTTATTATTATACTAAAAATAGGATACTGTGGAGATTAAAATGATATTTCAACTAGATTCTGATGTATTAATAACAACAAGCCGTAAACCATCACAAAAAACTAGACGATTTAGTCAATTTCTCAAACATTATTTTAATTTTAAATATATAAATCGTGGAAAATCTAGTTTTAATAAGGTTGTTACACAAACAAGACAAGAAGATGTATCAAAGCTCATTGTTATTACAGAAACAAAAGGTAATCCTAGTAGTATCAATGTTTATGATATAGAAAAAAGTAGTGAAGAACCATTATATAGTATTTATATAAATTGTTCTCTACCATCAAATAATTCTAAGATTAATACAAAATCTAACGATATATATGTTATAAACAAGGCTAAATCACTAAGTGAATTTAATAAATTTTTTATGCAAATAAAGCCATCTGAGAAAATTAAGACAAACTGTGTTATTTGTCGTGATTATGATAAAGATGACTATGTTGCATCTGTTAATTTTATTGATAAAAATGGTGATGATACTAAATTTAAGATTTATATTAGTGGATTTAAAATCAATGAATAAGAAGTGTGATTTACATGGAAGATAAAAAGGTTTTAAATAACATTGAAACAGTCTTTGAAGTTGAATTTGATAGTGATCGTGAAGCTGAAATTGTATATAATGCAATTTATCCTGAGTTATCATTTTCACATAATGATAGATCAACTACTGATATTAAATTAGATAATAACAATATGATTATTACAATTAATTCAAAAGATGTTGTTTCACTAAGAGCTTCTATAAATTCATATATTAGGTGGATTAAATTATCTACTGAAATATTAAAAATATAATAAAAAGATAAAATATATATGTTTATATAATAGAAAAAAAATTAATTAAATATTTTTCTAAAAAAATTAATTTTATATAATAAGAATTATTTTTTTATTTACAAAATAAAAGAAATTAGGTGATTAAAGATGGAAATGCCTGAAAATATACAAGAACAATTAAATCAATTCCAACAAGCACAACAACAAGCACAATCAATTGCAATGCAAAAACAAAACTTAACAATTCAACTTAATGAATCTAAAAAAGCTTTAGATGAACTTTCAAAAATTGCAGATGATGAAGATGTTTACAAAACAGCTGGACCTCTTCTCATTAAAACAACAAAAGCACAATCTGAAGCAGACTTAAATGATTCAATTGAAATGCTCCAAATCAGAGAAAAAACAATCAACAAACAAGAAAAACGTATCAATGATAAACTTACTGAATTACAAGCAAGTCTTCAAAATGCAATGAACCAATTACAACAATAAATTGGAATCTAAATTGGGATTTATTTTTAGAGGAAATATTTTTTTCTTCTAAATTTATATCTTTTTTTAAATTAATTTGACCACCATAAATATAAATGTTTTATATTACAAAATCCTTTTTTTTTATTATATAAATTAACTAAAAACTAAATTAAAATTTTTATAAAGGTGAAATTTTTTATGATTAAATTAACACAAGATGAAGCAGATGAAATTATTAAACTTGCTCATAATACAGCTGAAAAATACATTCTTGATAATGTAAATAAGAAACAATTTGAAGATATTAATATTATGATTAATCTTAAAGCATTAGAAGATAGTTTTGATATTGATATTAACATTAAACTTGATAGTGATGTTGAACTTCCAAGTGATTTATCACAAAAAGCTATTGATCTTAGCCTTGATGCTGTAGATGAATATGTTCAGGCAAGAAAAGAAAGATTAAATGATTATTAGATGGTTTTTATGATTATTCCTGTTGTTGATATGAAAGATTCAATGTGTGTTTCTGGTAAATCTGGAATGCGTGATACATATACAGAACTTAGAAGTATTTATGGTCGTGGTTGTGATATTATTGATCTTGCATCTAATCTTCGTGATGATGGTGCAAAGCTTATGTATATTGCAGATCTTGATAAGATTGAAGGTGTTGGTGACAATAGTAGTTTAATTTCTAAAGTTAATGATATTATTCCTGTTATGCTTGATAATGGTATTTCAACACCAGATGATATTGAAGAAAATAGTAAAATTTGTACATACAATATAGTTGCAACAGAAACATTATCTAGTATTTCTGATGCCTATGCAATATTTGAAAAATATGACAATGAAAAGTTAATCTTTAGTGTTGATATTAAAGATAATGAAGTGCTTCTTAAAGATAAAAGCATCAAAGTATCTGAGTTAATTGAACTTATCAATGATGTTAAACCAAAATATGTAATACTACTTAACATTACACAAGTAGGACAAAAACAACAAAAACAGTGTGATGTAGTTGATGAAATCATATCAAAAACACCAACAGTTGAACATATCATGGCAGGTGGAATAACAAACCAGGCAATAGCAGAATATAAAAAAGTGGGAATTGACAACTTCCTTATTGGTACAATACTACATGAAGGAAAACTAGAATATGAAATGTGATAATATATGCAAAATAAGATACTTACAATAGGTCCAATTACAAAAGATATAATAATTACACCACAAAGTAGAAATTCACAAACAGGTGGATCAGTATTCTACCAGTCAAAAGCATTACACCTAATAAACACGCCACATGATGTAGTATTAACAATAGCAGATGATGATCTTAAATTACTCAATAGTTTTGATAGCCAAGAAAACATTAAAACAATAATAACCAAACAAACAATGCAATATACAAACATCTATGATGAATCAATGCAAAGAACACAAAAAGCAACACTACCTGAAAATCCAATAGGCATAGATAACATCAAAGATATTAATCTAAGCCAATATCACACAGCAATAATCTCACCACTATGTGAATATGACATACCACCTGAAACAATAAAATATCTAAAACAAAACAATCTTAAAACAACAATAGTAGCACAGGGATATCTAAGATCTACAGATAAAGATGGTAACATAAAAAGACATGAATGGAACAATAAAGATGCATACCTAAAATATGCAGATACAATAATACTAGATGATGAAGAAACAAAAAAAGCATTTAATCTTAATGAAATAACAGATGATAATATCAATGAAATACTAAAAAAATATGACATTGAAACATTCATAATAACAAAAGCATCAAAAGGATCAACAATTTACATGCAAGATATGAAAACTGATATTCCATGTATAAAAGCTGAAAAAATAGTAGATCCTACAGGACTTGGAGATACATATATTGCAGCATATACATCAAAAATTATGGAAAATAAGTCAGTCTATGAAGCTGGAATATTTGCAGCAGAAATGGCAAAAGAAAAAATAGAAATTAAATATCAATAAATCATTAAAAAAATAGAAAAAAGGAAGTAATACCCCTTTTTACATCCCAATTAAATTAAGTTTGTTAGGATAATAAATGGTACTGCTACCGATGCAATAAATAAAACAATTCCAGCTACAGCTTGTGTTCTTTTGTGATCAAGAATACCAGTACCTAAAAAGTAAACACCTGCTACTGCAAGAATTGTTGGAATAATTTCAGAATAAACAATTACAGATTGAACCATAATATTAACCTCCCATTAAAATAAAATCAAAAAAAATAATCTAATTTTATAGTTTATTATATAATATTAATATTTTTAAAATTAATTATATACATATTTTTTTATAATATTTTCATTAAATCAATTAAATTATTTAATTTCTTAACAGTATATCCACGTTTATCAAGAAGTTCTTGTTGTTCATCTGTAATATCAGAATTAATAATCATACTCTGCATACCAGCATTACATGCACCAATAATATCAGTATCAAAGTTATTTCCAATCATAATAGATGTATCTGCTGTAACATTAAGACGATCCATTGCAATTTTAAAAATTTCAACATCAGGCTTTTCAATACCTACATCTTCTGATGTAACAACATCATCAAAGAATGGATAAACACCAAGACGTACAAGTTTCTCCCACTGCTTCAATTTCTTACCATTAGTAATAAGTCCAACCTTATAATTTTTACTCTTAAGATATAATAGTATTGAAAAAGATTCAGGTTCAAGTTTTAACATAGCAAATTTTGTATTATGATATGTGATAATTCCATTTACAATAATTAATGGATCTTCCTCACCATTGATTCTTTCTGTAAGAATATTGAAATGTTTATCATAATTTGATCCTTTCTCTTTAACAATTTCCATTAAACATTCATAACCTTCATCTTCACTACATTTTAGACCGTTATGTACCATGGACTTAACAGCTGCTCTACGTGCAATAGCAGCAAAACCTGAAGTATCATATATTGTATCGTCCATATCAAAAAATACTGCTTGAATCATATGTATAATATTATAATCTTCAATTTATATATAATATAATTATAAAAAAAGTTGATATAATTAAAAGAAATTTGAATATGCTAAAAAAAAGATAAGATAAAAGGGTGGTTAATTTAAGATAAATCTATCTGTTTTCAAATACATCGTCTTTATCTTTTGAATGAGCAAATGGAACAGGTATTCCAAATTCAAGTTTTTGGTCGATGTTTTTCTGATTTTTAGTTTTCTTATTTGTTGCAAGTTTTCTAAGCATTCCAAGACCAAATTTACCTTCATTTGTTTCAGTTTGCTCAAGAACTCCATCTTCTAGTGCTTGATCAATGAGTGATGCACCTTTATCTGTTCTTTTTATAACTGTTGACCATCCTTCTTTTGCACCTACAGATCCACATGAGAAATCTGAAAGTTCTGCTACATAGTCCATACAATAGTTACATCCTGTTTGTTCATATCCATGTGTATTTTTAAGAGGAATTGAATCTTCACCTTCATGATGTTTTACTATGAATTTACCTTTTGTAATATCAAGTTTTTCAACATTTTCAAGTGATACTCCAATTGAATCTTCTACAAATGTTTTAAGAGATTCATATGGGAAGTTTTCCATACAATAAATACCTACAACAAGTGCTATTTTTTCTGCTGTATTTCTGAATCCCATAGGATATGTTTGTGATTTACGAATTCCCATAACTTGACATGGTGTTCCTACAGTTCCTATTTTTTCAAGACCATATTCACGTGTTGCTTCCTTAATTAATGCAATGTTAGGACACATTGTGTATTTTGTTCCTGCACCTTTAAGAATTTCTTTTGTTGTTGTTGCAACAAGAGGTTCTGGTTTCCATGGATCTTCACCTGGTGCTGCTACAATTGTACCATCTATTACTCCAGTTTCAAGAGCATATGAAAGAAGTGCTGATACAATTCCACCATCTTGTGATACTTTTAGGATTTTATTATCTACAGCTCTTACTGTTATTATTTCTTGGTGTGGTCCAAGAATTGAATCATTTATTATACTCACTTTAATAGCCTCCCTATCTATTGTAATCCCATTTCTTTTTTAATTTGATCTATAGACCACCAGCTACGTGTACATTGATAGTAGCATAAACCACATTTTACACAACGATCACAGTTATATGATGGTCTTCCATCTTTCATTAACATTGCACGTGTAGGACATGCAGCTGCACATGTTCCACATCCAATACAAATTGATTGATTTACAATATTTTTCTGTAAGTCACATCCACATGCATCTTTTTTCTCTGTAAATTTCATAAATGGTTCAAGATATTCCATATCTCCATTTACTGCTGCAAGTATAACTTTTTTAATTGCCTCAGGTCCTGGTGGACATCCTGGTATTGCTAAATCTACATCAACTAAGTATTGTAGTGGTACAAATGATGCATGTTGAGGTTGTGCTTGTTGTCCTCCTTTTGCATATACTGTAAATCCACCAGTTGATGCACATGATCCAAATGCTACGAGAAGATCTGCTTTTTCTCTTGCTTCTCTTAATTCTTTTACTGAATGTTTATCTTCAAGACATACAGATCCTTCAACTAAAACTATGTCCATTTCTGGCATATCCCATCTATCTACAAGTGTTTGTCCATATACAATATCAACAGCATCAAGTAGATCTACAAGATCATCATAGTTTTCTGTAAAAGACATGATATCTCCAGTACATCCTGATAAGTGGATATATCCTACTTTTAATTTTTCATTTCCATTTTCAGACAAGACTCTCACCTTTATTTTTATTATAATTTAATTTTTATATTTCCTTTAGTTCCTAGTTATTTTAAAGTTAGCTCATATTATAATCACATGGAGATCTTATTTACTAAGCATTTCATCTAATACTTTCATTGTTAAATCAACACATTCAGGTATTTTATCTGATAATACATCAGTTAAGCCCATTTCCATCTCTAGTGGTACACACTCTGGTTGACATACAACAAGTTTTATATTTACTTTATCTTCAAGATCATGAAGTGGATATGTTACACTCACACCATGTACATCCATATATCTATCCTCTTCTTTTACATCACCCAGATCTAGTACTGCAAGTGTTCCTGGCTTTGTATCTAGTTGTGCTATATCTATTATTATGATATTTTTCCATTTATCTTCAGGTAATGTGAAGATATAGTGTGGTGCACTTGTTGCTCCATCAATTAGACATGTATCTCCTGGTAGTTGTATGTTATTTTCTTTCATATAATTGATAACTTCAGGTCCAAAGCCATCATCTTTAAATAAGATATTCCCACATCCAACTATTAGATTTTCATGATTATATGCCATCTAACTTCTCCATTATATTAATTCTATAATTGTATCATTTCATCTTTTATTACTTCTTTAGATTCATCATCTACAACTACCATATGTGTTGCACATGATAGACATGGATCGTATGCACGTATTACATCTGCTCCATATTTATGATGATATCCTTCTGTTGCTTTACCCATTGTTGGGATGTTCCATGTTGTTGGTACAATTGCACGGTAATCTGAAATGTATCCTTGTGGTGATATTTTTGCCATGTGTATGTTTGTTCCACGTGGACCTTCAATTACTCCTACTCCAAGTTTGTCTGTTCCTTCAATGTTGAATTTTGCCATTGTTTCAGCTGATGTGTCAAGTTGATCTATGAGTTCAAGAATTCTTTCTGCTGAATTTACCATTTCTAGTGCTCTTGCTATATGTTGTGCTTTTACACCTTTATCTTTGAAGTTGCGGAATTTTACAGCTCTTGCTCTTGGTCCTGTTTCTACAACTTCTCCTTTGTATAATGGTATTTGTGAGCATGCTCTTTTTCCTATTTCTGGTTGATCATACCATGAACTTGGTAGAATTTCTTCTACTGCATCCATATCTATTGCATCTCTTGAACCATATGTGTTTGATGATGCAAATACTGGTTGGCTGTGTTCTCCAAGTTTATCTGGGAAGTCTTTTTTCTCAACTAGTTCTGCCATTGTTTCTATGTGTTCTTTAATTAATGGTAAAACATTTGAGATTCTTTCCTGAATTTTATTTTTTGTATTTTCTGTGATGTTATGTGCCATTCCACCAATTCTTATATCTGATGGATGAATTCCTTCTCCTCCAATAACATCTTCTACAAATTGTGCTTGTTTTCTTATTTCAGAAACATTTGCTATTACATCAGCACGAATACTATCATCTACAAAGTCTGGTGCTACTAGGAAATGGTGTATTGCATGACTATTTATTATATGTGCATTTAGACACATTTCTCTTAGATATTTTGCATTTTCTGGTATTTCAATTCCTAGTGAATCATCTACTGCTTCTACTGATGCAAGTGTATGTGTTACAGGACATACTCCACAGATTCTCTGTGCAATTACTGGTGCAGATTCTGGTCTTCTGCCTATTAGCATCTTTTCTATTCCACGAACAGGTGTAATACTAAAATAACGTCCTGTTGTAACTATTCCGTTTTCATCAACTTCCATTGATAGTTCCGCATGCCCCTCTTGACGAGAAGTAGGGGATATTACTACTGTTTCACTCACTTTCAATCACCTATTTAAGTAATATTTTTTTTACTATTTTTTTCTAAAATAATTTATTTTTCATATGTGTAACACTTTTTGTTACAAGAATTTTTTTTAGAAATTCAACTGATTATAATATATTACCATAATTTGTAATTATTAATTATGTTGATTTTGATTCTGAAAAATTAACAATAAATTATACAAAAAACATCTTATTTTTATAAAAAAATAATTTAAATTACTTTTAAATTATAATCTTTATATTTATCTTTATTTTTTTTAATTAATAAACTATTAGATCTTAGTTTTAACTAAATTTAATTTTAAAAATTTAGTAGAATTTTACATAAAAAAATGGTATTTTTTCTAAATATTTTCAACTACAATTATAACTTTAAAAAAACAATTAAACTTATCCTAGAAATAAGGTTATGAAAAACAAATAAAGTATGATTTTATAATTAATCTATTTTATTAACAATAGGAGTTGATGCTTTTATTGAAATCTTTAAAAATAACAAAAAACAACACGACAATGGAAAATGGCAGGAAATTAAAACAGATACCTGGAATCCAAAAGAAGGTGAAATGATAGAAGGAAAACTTATATCACAAAAGCATGGTGTTGGACGATACAATCAGAATATGTATATTCTTGAATATAATTCAAAAAAGACTATTATCTGGGGTAAAACTCAGCTTGATAAGCTTATGGATGATGTTGATATTGATGATTATATTAGAATTACATTTAATGGTTGTATTAAAACAGGTAGTGGACATAAGATGCATGTTTATAATGTTCAAAAAAGGATGGATTAGAAATGGAAATTAAAACAATTTATTGGAATCCTGATGTTGATGATTCAATTGAGGGAATTTTAATTGATAAACTTAGTAATGTTGGAAAATATAAAAGTAATCTCTATAAAATTCAGGATGATGATACTATTTATTGTATCTGGGGTAGGTTTCATCTTGACATACTTATGAAAACTACTCTTATTGGTGATAAGATTTTTCTTAAATATGTTGGTGTTGAAGAAATAAATGATCATAAAATGAAACGATATATCCTTAAAGTTAATGAATAATATGCATGATAAAATACAACAATACATCAAAAAAGACAAGCATTTACTACTCTATAAACAACCATTATATAACATCTACAAAATTCATGATAAAAAATATAATCCCATCTATATTTCAACACCAAAAAAGGGAAAAACTGCAATTGAATTAATACTAAAAAAAGTAGATGAAAAACAACACAAAAATATGACAATAAGCAGCCTAATTGATGAAATTAATAAACAAACAGAAGATAAACAACTACACATCTTTCTTGACCACTTCGAACATCTAACACGACGAGAACTAACATACTACAGACAACTATCAGAAAATAAAAACATAACAATAATAGCAAATATCACAGAAGACCAAGACCTCATAGATGAAGAATTTCTACAAAAATTCATAATAGTAGATGATAAATTCTACACAAACCGCTCATTAAGTATAAACATACAATTTAGTCTACTTTTAGTTTTTACAATACTGGTATTTCTACTATTTCTTAAAATACAACTAAGTATAGTAGGAATTATAGTAAGTACACTATGGTTTACATTTCTAATGTATAGATCGTTCTATTACATGATACGAAGATAAAAAAATGAGGATGGTAAATTATGAGTAATATAAATGAACTTCTAGCATCAGTTGTACTATATTCACTAATATCATACCTTCTAAACATACCAGATTTTCTAGTTGGATTAATATTTGCAACTATAGCCTCACAAATAAGTACAATACTACCATCAAATTATAAAACATCACTACTAGTATTTATTCCAATAATAATCTTTTCAATAAAATATCCAACCATAATGATAGCACTAACTGTAGGATATGCCTCATCAATAATAATATCACTACTATCAAAAAATGGATGTAAACTACTCTATCCAATAGGAAACATTACATTTACAGGACCTGCAAACTACATACAAAACGATACAAAAGGAGACTATGCAGCAACAGTATTTCTAGTAGTACTTGCTATAACATCAATCATATTTTCAATGTATGGAATGGACATAATAAGTACACTAAATGAAACAAACACAGATAATATCCACACATATTTTACAAACCAGGAAAAAAATACAACAGACAATAGAAACTATGTACACTATGTAAATATAAATCCCACAGAAGTTGTAAATAAAAACATAACAACAATACACAAAGATAACACTACAACAACAATAGTATCAGAATACAATCCAAATACCACATGAGAAATTATTAAAAAAAAAGTTTTAGAAGGTTAAAAAAAGAAGAAAATAAAAAAAAATAATTAATCTTCTTTTTTCTCTATTTTTTGAATATCAAGACTAACACGTGCTTTAACAAGTGAATTTTCCTCAATATCACGGTAAATTACACATCCAGCATTAATGAATGAGCCATTACCAATTTTAACACCAGGATTTACACTAGTATTAATACCTGTTTTTACACCATCACCAAAGATAGCACCAAGTTTACGAAGACCAGAATCTACACGTTCACCTTTAACTGTAACTGGAACATTTTTATTATCAAATCTAAGATTTGCAAGATTTGTACCAGCACCAAGATTACAATTCACACCAATAACAGAATCTCCCACATATGAAAGATGATTTACATTAGTACCATCCATAATAATACTATTTTTTATCTCAACAGCATTACCAACATCTACATCGTTACACAAACAGGTATATGGACGTAGATATGTATTAGGTCCAACATCACAGTTTTCACCAATAAATACAGGACCTTGAATATAACATCCAGATCTTATAATACTGTTTTTACCAAGATGAAGATCACCATGAACTGTTACACCATCTTCAATTTCACCCTGAATATCTTCTTCCATTTTCTCAAGGAAGCTAGCATTAGATTTTAGAAGTTCCCATGGTCTTCCAACATCCATCCAAGGTTCATGAGATACTAAACCAAGTATTTCATAGTCATTGTCAAGTTCAATTTGAAGTGAATCTGTAATTTCATATTCTCCACGCTCTGAAAGTTGTGTTTCACGAATAGCATCGAATATTTCAAGGCTAAATAGGTATATTCCAGCGTTTGCAAGATTACTTGGAGCTTCATCTTCTGCTGGTTTTTCAATGATTTGAGTAATTTTATCATTAGTCATTGAAACAATACCATAATTTGATGGATTATCAACTTCAATCAATGTTAATACTCCTTTAACATTGTTGCTTCGTCTTGTAGCATATTTTTCAATTAAGTTTCTAATAAGATCATAACTTACAATAATATCTCCATTTAAAACTATGAAACTTTCATCAATATACTCCTCAGCACTACCAATAGCATGAGCTGTACCAAGCTGTCCTTCTTGTAAGGCATAATTAATATTTACTCCAAAGTCACTTCCATCTCCGAAGTAGTCTTCTATAACTTCATGTTTATATCCTACAACTAAGGTTATGTCTTTGATTCCTGCTTTTTTAAGTGATTCAATGTTATATTGGATTAATGGTTTTCCTCCAGTAATAAGCATTGTTTTTGGTCTTGTGGTTGTCAAAGGACGCATTCTTGTTCCTTCACCAGCTGTTAAAATTATTGCCTTCATATGATTTTCCATCCTTTAGTTTTTAATTAATAATATTAATTTCTTATTATAAGTTATTATATATTTTTTTAATAAAAAAAGAATTAGAAAATAAAGAAAAAAAGAAGAGTGGAGATTAAATTAAATAAAATAACAACTAGATAAGGTTATCTAGGAAATCTGATGAGATTTTACCAATTTCATCAAGAAGTTGTTGTGTTTTTGCTTCAGCTGTTATTCTAATGTATGGTTCTGTACCAGATGGACGTATTAAAACCCAACTATCATCGTCAAATTGTACTCTTACACCGTCAATTGTGAGAATTTCAGCGATATTTGTGAATTTTTCACTAAAATGCTGTGATACTTCATCCATAACAGCAGCTTTTCTATCATTTTGACATGTTACTTTAAGTCTTAATGTAGGATAGCTTTCAATATCAGCTAGTTGTTTTGATAATTTACCATTTTTCTGTACAGCTGCAATAATTCTAAGTGCAGAAAGAAGTCCATCAGGACACATACAGAAGTCTGGATGAATCCATGTACCAGATGGTTCTCCACCAAATGTTGCATTATTATCAACAATAGATTCTGCTACATGTACATCACCAACAGGTGTTCTTAGTACACTTCCACCAAGTTTTTTCATCTGTGTATCAAGACATGCTGATGCATCAACTGTTGTAACTACAACCCCACCAAATTCTTTTGCCATAATTGTAAGAAGTTTATCAAAGTCTGATATGTTACCTTCCTCATCTATTGCAATCATACGATCTGCATCACCATCATGTGCAATACCAATATCTGCACCTGTAGCTTTTACAGTTTTCATAAGTTCAACTAAGTTATCAGCATTAGGTTCAGGATTACGTCCTGGGAAGAATCCATCAGGTTGACAATTAAGTGTTATAAGTTCCATTCCAGATTTACGTATTGCTTCTGGTGAAAGATATGATCCTGCACCACTTGCTGCATCAAGGACAACTTTTAGAGGTTTTGATGAATCAATTCCTGATGCTTCAATTATTGCATCTACATATTCATCACAAAATGATGAAATATCATATACTTCTCCTATTTCATCCCATCCAAGAATATTGAAATCTCTTTCATATACAATTTTTTCAATTTCATGTTCTTGATGTTGTTTATATGCTGATCCATCTGCATTCCATAGTTTTATACCATTATATGGTGAAGGATTATGTGATGCTGTTATCATAATACCTGCATCTGCATTTTTCTTTATTGTTGCATATCCTACAGTTGGTGTTGGTACCATTCCAAGAGATAGTACATTACAACCTGACTGCATAAGTCCTGCAATCATAACATTTTCAATAATTTTACCAGTTGTACGTGTATCTCGTCCTATTACAACTGTTTTTCCATGTCCACCAATATATTTTGCTAGTGCTCGTGCTACATCTAATGCTAATTCTAGTGTAACTTCTTGTTGATATTTTCCTCTGATTCCTGATGTTCCAAATAGTTTTGGTATATTATCTTCCATTATATGTAAATCTCCTTTTATTAAATGAGTATAATAATTAAAATAAAAATTAATTCTTTAATATATTTAGTTTTATTATCTTTTTTTATTAAATTTTTTAAGTATTTTTCAATAAAAATTGTGGAAATAATTTTATCTAAAAAAAGGGGTGTGAAATAGGGGGAGGTGAATTAGTTGTAATTTAAATATAAAAATTCTATGCTCCGAATTTTGCAATTACATTCATTAAATCTCTGATAATGTACATTACATCTGATCCTCTAATACGGCAAAGACCACCTTTTGCTGCTGCTCTTTCACCATATTCTGTTACATCATCTACTCTAAGACCAGGTGCTTTTATAAATACAGGTACAGGATCTCCTGTGTGATCCATTACACTTACAGGTGTTGAATGGTCTGCTGTTACAAATAGTACAATGTCATCCATTTCATCAAGATCTTTCATAATTGGATCAATTTTTTCAATGAAATCTCTTTTACCAATTGTATCTCCATCGTGTCCTGCTTCATCTGCACCATCAACATTTACAAGTATGAAATCATATTTATCACTTTTTACTGTGTCAATGATGTGTTTGTGTACACTGTCAATATCTGTGTGAATTCCACCAGTTGCTCCTGGGATTTGGATAATGTCCATACCAGCAAGTTTACCAATACCTTGAATAAGTCCAGTTTCTGCTACACATGCTGCTTTAAGACCATATTTTTCTTCAAATGATTCTACTTCAGGTACAGCTCCTACACCACGTGGTATAACAATATTTGCTGGATTTTCTCCATTTTCTATTCTTTCAAGGTTTACTGGATGATCTTTAAGCATTTCATATGATTTTTCAACGAATTGATTTACAACATCTGCTGTATATTTTGCTTCTTTTGTATCATCTAAAGGTTTTACAACTTTTGGTTTGTGTCCTTCATGTTTAGGATCTGCATCTGTAATTTGATCAGATAATCCTTCTCCTCTTAGAACTAGAACTGCTCTGTGTCCTGTAGATTCTTTAAAGATAACTTCAACATTATCATCAATTTTCATTTGATTGATTGTTTCTGAAATTTTATCTGTTCCTACTTCTATTCTTCCAGCACGTCTATCTGTAATTGTTAGATCTTCATCTGCTGTTGAGAAGTTACATCTGAATGCTACATCTCCAGGTTGAACATCTACATCTACACCTGCTGCTTCAAATGGTCCTCTTCCTGTGTATACTTCATATGGATCATAACCTAGTAAGGTTAAGTGTGCTGTGTCACTTCCAGGTCTTACACCAGGACGTATTGTATCCATAATTCCTGTTATACCTTCTGTTACCATTTTATCCATAGATGGAGTTCTTGCACTCTCAAGTGGTGTTTTACCACCTAATTCTTTCATTGGGCGATCTCCCATTCCATCTATTACAAATATAATTCCTTTCATATTTTCATGCTCCAATTGTGATTATTATGATACCAACTAATGCTCCAATTATTGTGGCTAGTAAATTAACATGTTCATTATTTAAAAGTCCCTCGCGCTCTAATGTTGCACCTAAAAGACTATCTGCAAAACAACCTACCATTCCAGCAATGATTGCTATACAGATACTGTGGGTAATGTCTGGGGTTACATTTACTATAAAGGCTGAAACTCCAATTATTAAAGCTCCAATTAATCCTGCAACAGTTCCAAGTACTGATACTCCTCCATCTGTTCCAGGTTTTACTTGTTCCTTATTTGTTATAAGTATAGGTTTGCTTAACACTCCTATTTCACTTGCCATTGTATCTGCTGTTGCTGTTGCTATTGCTCCAACAAATCCAGCATAATTCCCAAAAACGGCCATTATTACAGGAACGATACCGTTTGATATAACGTTTTTTATCGTTCTTTTTTCATGAATTAAACCTATACGATACTTGTAGTCTTTTTTAAATTTAGTAAATACTGAACCTAAAATAAGAAATAGTAAAAGTATTGTTAGCCAGTTAAATCCTCTGGTTGTAACAATAAACATTCCAATAATTGTAACAAAAAATGAGCCTAGTAAATCAAGTGCACCACTTAAGTATACTAAAATTCCAAGTATTACACAAGTTATGAGGAATATTAATTGTATCATAAAGTAATCTATGTACTTTAATTATATTAAATGTTTATAAAAAAAAGAAATAAAAAAAAAGAAGAAGATTATAAATTATCTAAATTAGTCAATATATTCAATTGTTTTAGAATAAATTTGTTAGAAAACAAATTTAGTTTACTTTTGATTTTATTGTTTCTACTTTTTTAAGTGGGTAGATTTTTTTAGCTTCGTGGTAGATGTTTGATGCAAATTTACCAGAAATTATATCTTTTACTAATTCATTAAGATTTTTCTCTGCTGCGTTTTCAACAACCATTCTTCTCATGGTTTCTCTGATAAGTTTTTGTTGTGAAGCTTTTGCTCTTTTTACTGTAATTGCAAGTATGTGTATGTCTAATTTTACACCGTCTTTTGTTGTTGCACTTGTGATTGTATCGATACGGCTTGTTCCTCTTCTGATCATACTACGTACGTAATCTGATGTTACTTTGTGACCTGTAAATACTGTGTGTGCTACTTCTCCTGATACGTGATCTACTTCAAAGAAGAGTTTTACGTATTGTCTGCTGAAGTCACCGTTTAATTCACGCATTGAGGTTTCAATTTTACGTCCTACAAGCATTTCTGGTTCTCTTGCAGGGGATGTTCCTAAACTTTCTTCATTAAATTCTTCTGGTGCTAAAATATCGTACCAAATTTTTTCTTTCCATGTGTCACGTACTCGTCTTCTTGCTTTTGCCATTATATCATATTCTCCTATAAGTTTTATTTTTAAATTAAATTTTTTTATTTGACAGTTTATATTACTGCTAAAATAGTTTTTGGTGGTTAGTTATTTTAAAATCTTAATTAAAGATACAGTTCTTAAAAAAGGTTATAATTTTGTTGTATCTTCTGAATTAGTTTATATTTTTTTAATAATTTTCTTCTAAATTTATTAGTTTGAAAATAATTCCGTCAAGTTCAAAATTGGTAAATAAAACAAATTAATATCGTTGTTTTTTATAAAAGAATTTAGATACGCATGACTTTTGTCATAATCTCTTATAATAATCTCGATAGGATTTTAGATTATAAATTACCAAGAACCTAGTCTATATTATTAATTTTATATTATGTTTTTTATTTAATATAAAGTTACGTATTAAAATTAGTAATTAAATTATGTAAAAAAAGAATTAATTTTCAAAAAAGATTTAATTGTGTGGGTATGTATGTTATTTTTAAATTTCCATCCTAAAAAAATATAAATTAGGAGGGAATAAATTTCCTATATTTATTTTTATGCTTGTCTAACTTCTTGGAATAGTTCATTTAAGTCAAATGATCTTACATCTACTTCATCATCAGTAATTCTTTTTGAAATTTCACCATCAAGAATTTCAAGTAAAACTCTTAGTGATGAAGAATCCTGATTTTGAGGTACTTTATATGTTTCTATTAAATCTTTTTTTGATGCATATTCAATTAATTCATGATACTGTGTATCTCGACCATATATTTTTGCATAAAGTCTTGACTGGGAATCTTGTGTTCCAGGTATTACTATAATTTGTGAAAATACATCAACTCTTTCATAGTTTAATGTTTCAAGTTCACAGTAATCTTCTATAAATTTATGGAGATAATACATTGTAAGTGATGGATTTTCAAGTTCTAAATCTTCATCTAAGTTGATAAATAAGTAGAATTCATTAAATCCTGTATATAATGGTACTGCCTCAATATTAAAGAGACTTTTTATAAGATCATATACTTTTTGTAGTTCATAGAATGCTTTTTTATCATGTCCTAAATTAATTGATCTGCGTATGAACATGTATTTTTGAATTTCATTTAATTCTTCAGTTTCTTGTCTTATGATTGTTGTATCATTTTTAAATCTGAACATTATATAACGTTTTTTTGAATGCTCTTCATATTTTTCTTTTTGAAGTCTATCCCATTTTAGTATATTTTCATCTGTATCAAAGTTATATAGTGACATGTAGAATTCTTTTTGTGGATAGTATTCTTCAATATATTCTGATAGTTGATCTATTGATCTTACATTATAGTTTTTAAATCCTTCTTTTTTTGTTCCTATTGTTAGAACTCTGTTGAATTTTTCTCCATATATAGCTCTGTATAGATCAATCCATTTTTCATCTATTTTCATAATGATTCCCCCCTCTAAATTAAAATATAATTTAAAATAATTCCAATGTGTTTTAATTTAAAGTAATTATTAAGCTCTGTTTTCTTATTATTAATTATAACATAATATAATTTTGCTAAAAAATATTAATTTTACTTAATTTTAAATCATAATAATTTAAATAAACCTTTGGTAAGTTTAAAAACAAAATAAGCATGATAAAAAAATAAAAAGGGTGGTCAGTAAATTAAATCTAAGTTTCTAAGTTATTTCTGATTTTTAAGAAAGTTATCTAAAACTTCATCAATAGATCCTTCATCTTCAATAACTTCAACACCTTTATGTTTCATCTGTCCTTTAGGTACAACACCTATTTTTTCACAGATAACAACATCGCATCCATCAATAGCATCTGCTGACTTTTCCCACTCTTCAGGACTTGTATGATCTTTTGGAGAAAATATAAGATTATCATACTCTATATTTCCACTTTTCTTATCATAATTATATACAATAAAACTTTCAGATGTTCCAAAATGTCCAACTTTAACTCCATTATCTTTTACAGCTACTGCTATTTTCATCATAATATAAGTTCCTCTAAAATATATTTTCTATTATAAATATTTGTTTAATAATTTATTTAAATTTTTTAAATAAAATTAATTAATAAAAAAAGAGATTAAAAAAAAAGATTTAAGAAAGTTTAGATAATAATTAGAAATTATCTATTTCATCTTTAGTATAATGTGTTACAGGTTTTGGTATGTTAAGTAAATCTATAACATCATCTTCATTTACCATTGTATTGATACATCCATCCTTTAAAAGTACAGCACCCTGTGTTGTAAGTGGTGCAAGTGATGTCATCATATTATTTAAATCAATAGGACATGCAACTCCAATTGCTGCTTTAAATGGTCTTTGTTTCATTACCTGTTTTATAAATGTTGATCCTGGAACAACATACATTCCAATTTCTTTTTTATCACACATTTTCTTAAAAGTTCCTATTGAACATTTACCACACTTTACACATTCAAGTCCTGAATTTCCAAGTACTGCAGGACACTTTTGTGCTCTAAGACAGTGTGGAAGTATTAAAATCACATCTTTTGCATCAAGTTCTTTAAAGTCATTATGATGTAATCTATTTCTTAGGTCAATACTGATTTTATCTATTAATAATTCATCCATATTTAGTAATTTTAACATTCTCTTTGTTGTTGGATATGTTAAATTAATAGCAAAAAGTAGCACTCTTGGAAATACTAATTTCTTATTTTCAAGCTGATAAACACCTAATATTAGTGATATTGCAATTAGAATTAGTATAATAACTACTCCTACCACTACTATTTCACCAACTAATGTGAATATATTCATGTCCATTTTATTTATTTCCTATATTTTAAAAAATATAATATTTTATAATATAAAAATCTTAATTTTAAAGTATTAAAGTTTTTTATTAATTTAGAAAGATATATAGATTATAAAGATAAATTCTAAGATATTAAATAATATATTTTTTTAGTTAGAATTTCTTTGAAAATTTATTGTAAAAATAGAAATCTTTTTATTAACTAAAAAATATAACTAATATATACTATTCTAATAATAATCTGTTATTTATAAAATATTACTAGATTTAATAATATTAACAACGTTGTTATAAGAATTATTTTATTTATCAAAAAATTATTAAAAGTATTATAAAGATGAAAATTGTAATTTATCACTCAAAAGAGTGCGATCCAAAAAGATGTACATCAATAAAGCTTGCAAATCAAAATAAGGCAACTATTACACACCAGATGAATAGAATACCTTATAATGCAATTGTTTTAGATGCTGAAGCTAAAAAGGCAGTTTCTTGTGAAGATCGAGAAAAAATTACAAAATACGGATTATCAGCATTAGATTGTTCTTGGAAGAAATTAAAAAAATCTTCATTTAATTTTAAATCTAAGAAGAATCACAGGTTACTTCCATTTCTAGTTGCAGCAAACCCTGTAAACTATGGAAAACCATGTATTCTCTCAAGTGCTGAAGCATTAAGTGCTACTTTGTATATTGTAGGTTATAAACAAGAGGCTCGTGATCTAATGAATTGTTTCAAATGGGGACCTCATTTCATTACACTTAATGAAAATTTATTAGAAGCCTATAGTGAGGCAAAAAATAGTTCTGAAATTGTTAAAATTCAAAATGAATTTTTAGGAGGAAAATAACATGGCAAAATTTGAAGAAGCAGAAAACAGAATTTTCAATGTAAAAATTTGTTTAAAATGTAACGTAAGAAACCCTGCATCCGCAAAATCCTGCAGAAAATGTGGTTACAAAGGTTTAAGATTCAAAGCAAAAGAACCAAGAGGATAGACTCACTGATGGATCTTTGTTTAAAGATTTAAACTTTTTTACTTTTTTTATTTTTTTTTAATTAAATTAGCTTTTTTTTAATATATAACTTATTTTATTATGAAATTAATTTATTTTTATTTTAACTAAAATTTCTAGTTAATAGTCTTTTTTTATAAATAAAATTAAATTATATAAAAAATACATAAATTATTATTAATCAACTTGAAGGAATTTAAATAATGAATGTTGAAGAATATTTAAATAACACACTTAAAGATCATAAGTTACACATAACTCTTATTGATCCTGATGAACAAACACCTGCTGAGGCTGTTGAAATAGCAACAGCAGCACAAAAAGCCGGAACTGATGCTTTTCTTGTTGGAGGTTCAATAACAGATCAGGAAGAGTTAGATGAAACAGTAAAAGCTCTAAAAGATAATATTTCATTACCTGTTATACTATTTCCAGGAAATGTTGTTGGTGTAAGTAAATATGCTGATGCATTACTTTTTATGAGTTTACTTAATTCAACAAATCCATACTGGCTTACAACAGCTCAAGCTCTTGCAGCACCATCTGTTAAAAAGATTGGAATTGAAACAATACCTATGGGTTATTTAATTGTTGAACCTGGAGGAACTGTTGGATGGGTTGGTGATGCTAAAGCTATTCCTAGAAATAAATCAGATTTAGCTGTAGCATATTCTCTTGCAGCAGAATATCTTGGTATGCGTGTAATTTATCTTGAAGCTGGTTCTGGTGCTGATGCTCCTATACCTGTTGATTTTGTTATGAAGGTTAAAAAATTAACAAATCTCATGGTTATTGTAGGTGGAGGTATTAGAACAGCAGAAGATGCTGCTAAAATCAAACAAGCAGGTGCAGATATAATAATTACAGGTACTGTTGTTGAAGAAAGTAGCGATGTATATGGAAAAATCAAAGAATTAACAGATGCTATACATCAATAAATTACAATATGACCTTAAACCCCATCTTCTTTTTTTTTGATTTACTTTTTTTTAGAAATATTAAATCTTTTATTCAACCTATCAATACATTAAAAAATATTATAGATATGTTTTTAAATACATAAAAGATATTCAATTATAACAACAACCTATGTAGTAAATATAAAAAAAAATAAGGAAATATAATAGGCAAATTCACATATTTTACATGGGTAGTTGAAACCAAATTAACTAGGAGAATAAATTATGCAAAGTCCATGTCAAATTAATGAATATGAAACAATAGCAAATAAAATAAAAACATTACTAAAACTTGAAAAAGAACCAGTAGCTGTAAAATTATTCCTAACTGAAGATGAAGCAAAAGAAACACTAAAAAAAGCTGATGATAAAATAAGACACTGTGAACGTATCTTCAAAGCAGCAGCAGAAGGTGTATCATGCTATGCAACAGTAGATGAACAACAATGTCAAGGAGGAGCAGCAGTACTAGGACTTCGTGACCTTCCAGAAGCTGTAAAAACAGGAAAAAAATACATGTCACTCGGAAGATTTGCATCACTAGGATCTGCAAAACATGAAGTAGATCAAATACCAATGGTTGACAATATAATGGAAGCTGTAGGATATGCACCTCTAAAAGATGCAAAATTTAAAGCTGATGTAATAGTACTTTATGCAAAACCAGAACAAGCAATGCGTGTAGTTCAAGCAAATGGATTCATACTAGGTAAAAGATTTACCTCATCATTTGCAGGAATACAATCAATGTGTGCAGATGTTGTAGCACAACCATTTGTAAATAAAGAACCTAACATGTCACTTGGATGTGATGGATCAAGAAAATCAACATCAATTGCACCAGATGAACTTGTAATAGGACTTACAGCAGAAAATATTGGATGTATGCTTAACTCACTTGACAGCATACTCGGATAGAAAAAAAGGAAAATTTAATTATACCACCCAAAAAAAAGAGATTATAAAAAAAGATTTTGGAATTTATATTTCCATGATCTTTCCCTTTTTAATTACCACTACTTTTTTCAATAATATCTTTAATTTTAAGATATTCACTATAATGATTTATATTAAGAAGCTCAACATCATCAACTGCTTCAATACCATAGAATTTAACACCATCTTTAATCATATTACGCAGTATAGGATTTAAATTACAATTAGCACCCTTAAGATAGTTATAAATCAAACTACCATAACAGCAAAATGGCATGCCAAGACCTTCTGCTGAATTAAGAACACCTGTTTTTCGTCTTGCAAGAACACTTACTAAATTATACTTGTCACTATCTGAATTATAAATATTAATCATATTATTAATTGTTTCAGGTGAAATTGTAGGCTGATCTGCTGCCATAAATAAGTAGTCACAATCACTACAACCACTAAG